>JAIMBU010000146.1 GCA_023511325.1 Gorillibacterium sp. | reverse complement strand
GTCCGGCATCGTTCCATCGCGGGTAAATGGCGAGCTAACACTGTCGGAACTCAGACGTAAATATCGCTATACCTTTTATCTGCGAGGCAATCCGAACAAACATGAAGTCGCCTTGACCTTTGATGATGCACCTGATCCCAATTTCACACCACAAATTCTAGATGTACTCAAGGAGCAAGGAGTATCGGCAACTTTTTTCATTATGGGAGAACGTGCAGCGAAATATCCGGAGCTCGTTCGACGGATTGTTCGTGAAGGACATGCGATTGGCAACCATACGTATAGTCATCCTGATCTGACTCGAATTACAGATGATTCTTTCCATAAACAAGTACTTTCCACACAAGAAGTTCTTTATCCACTCATTGGTTATAAGCCGTTTCTCTTCAGGCCACCCTATGGAACAATTTATGACCGTCACTTGAAGTGGTTGGTGGAACAACAACTTGTGACTGTGAATTGGAATGCAGACTCCAAGGATTGGAAGAGCATCCCCAGCAAACAAGTCTATGCAAACATCATGAAGAATATCATGCCTGGTGCCATTATTCTGCAACATGCGGGTGGAGGGAAAGGAGAGGACCTGCGAGGAACCATTGCCGCCCTTCCTATGGTGATTCAAGAGCTAAGAAAACAAAACTATTCCATCGTTACACTGACGGAGATGCTGAACATTTTGCCACCTCTCTGAAATAATGAACCTTAATCCGAGCAAATTATTGCTTAAGATTAAGGTTATTTTGCGATAACGACGATTAATCGGTAGAATAGATAGGATCAAGTTGTTGGGTATGGATAAAATGGATTTGAAACCTTTGCGCTTGTGATGCGTTTTATCAATCATGATCTGACTGTCAACACTATTGAAGTTGTCGTCAACGTAAAGGGAGCGATTATGATGTTTACTGAACTCAATGAACGGTTGAAACGTGTTAAAGAGAAGGAAAGAAACCACAGCAAGTGGCAGGAGCGGCTCACTGTATTGAATCGAGAGAGGACTAGCCAAGAAAGATCCGTCCAGGAACTTGAGCGTGAGTGGTTAAAAGAGCACGAAGATGTTGAGAAGCTGAGAAATGGCAGCTTATCAGGATTTATCTTAACCATCCTTAACAAAAAGGCGGAGCGGCTTCTAAAAGAGGAGATGGAGTCCGTTCAGGCGAAAGCTAAGCACGAAGCGGCCATCGCTTCTGTTCGATTTACGCAAGAAGAGATCCGCACGGCGCTGGAAAGGATTGCCGAAGCAAGTGGTTGGGAAGAGGAATATGAGCAGATCATCCGTGACAAAGAACGATTGCTCAAGGAGCATAGTCCACAGACAGCAGAACAAATGGATAAGCTGGTCAATCGTAGAATCGTGTTATCCACGGAAAACCAAGAGCTTGTGGAGGCCATCCATGCTGGAAGAGCGCTACTCATTCCTCTCGTTGAAGCAGAGAAGTGCTTAAACTCGGCTAGAAATTGGGGAACCTATGATATGCTAGGTGGTGGTTTTCTCTCCACACACATCAAGCATGGGAAGATCGAGGAATCCACTGAGTTCATGCATAGTGCAAGAGGTCATTTAAGTCGATTTGAGAAAGAACTCAAAGACGTCAACATGATTCTAACTGTGGAGTTTGATGTATCCTCCTTCCTTAAATTCGCTGACTATTTCTTTGATGGATTCTTTAGTGATTGGATTGTACAGGGTAAGATCAATGATTCTCTCGATCAAGTAGCCGCTTCGATTAGCAAGGTAGAGGACGCCATCTCTAGCTTAGAACGATTGATCCAAACACGGAATAATGAGATTAAACAAGTAAGTCAGGATCTCACAGAGTTGATTGAATCCGTCCAAGCTTAAACATTTTTCGGCGGTGCTTACATATGGGAAGGGAGTTAACGCTTTGAAACCTATTCGGATTGCCATTGTTGGATTTGGTGGAATTGCCAAAACGCATATTATTGCGCTAAAAAGTATACCCGTGCTCAAGCAATCCCCATTTATTCCTATTCTAGACACCTTGATCACTAGAGATCCCACTGGAAAAGCCGAACATGCGCAGGCGATGGGCTTTGAACATGTATCTGCTTCACTAGAAGAGGCACTGCAGACGCGCTCCATTGATATGGTGGACATCTGCACACCGAACGCTCTACACCTGAAGGCGGTGCAGGCTGCAGCCGCCGCAGGTAAAGCTATTTACTGTGAGAAACCACTCACGGAGAATGCTCTCCACTCGCTTGAACTTACGCAAGCCGCTAAAAGCGCGAAAGTGACGCAAGCAGCATTGACCTTTCGCTATCATCCCGCGGTGATGCGGATTCGTGAAGCTTTGCGTTTGCAGATGATCGGCGAAGTGCTCCAATGCCGGATCTCCTATCGTCGGTCTGGCTATCTTGATGCTGCAAGGCCGATCAGTTGGAGAATGCAGCAGGAGATGTCCGGCGCGGGAGCGATTAGTGATCTGGGCGTGCATGTGCTTGATTTGTTCCGTCATTGGTTCGGTGAGATTAAAGAAGTAACAGGGCAGATGAATACATTTGTAAAGCAACGTCCAGAATCAGTAGCTTCACCTGTGCTGACTGAGATGAAGGTCGATGACTGGGCTTTGCTGCACGTAGAGACAGAGAGCGGAATCAAGGGCATTGCCGAGGTATCACGTATTGCCTGGGGCTCAGAGACCTTCATGATTGATGTGACGGGAACCAAAGGCAGCCTTGTCTGTGACTTGGAGCGGGAAACCACTCCACGGCTGAAGCTGCTTGATGGTTCGAGCAGTGTCATTCCGACACCAGCCACCTTTGCCCTGCTTCCAGAAGAGAAGCAGACGCTTGGAAACGCTGTAGACAGTCACTTTGGCGGTCTCCATCATTTTCTATATCGGGTGGTGGGGGAAGACCGGTGGGAAGGACTAGCACCTGCTTTAACGGATTGCCTACGGGCCGAGGAATGGATCGATACTATCGTAAACCAGACAAAGAGGAGCAACCATTCATGATCGATTCAAGACTTGTTAAGCTGGCAGATTCACTAGTTAATTACTCCATCCGTGCTAAAGCGGGAGAGAATGTTCTGATTGAAGCCACGGGGATCGAGCTTCCTCTAGTTACTGAGCTAGTCAAAGCAGTGCGGAAGGCCGGAGCAAATCCCTTCGTAAACCTTCGTGATCCACGGGTGACTCGGGCACTTCTGCTGGATGCAACAGAGGAGCAAATCGAGCAATGGGCTGATTTTGACAACTATCAAATGGATAAGATGAACGCCTACATCTCCGTACGCGGTGGGAGCAATAGCACTGAACTGGCTGATGTTCCTGCAGATCAACTGCGATTATACGGCTCCAAATATACCAAACCGGTTCATCTGGAAACCCGAATTAAGAAAACCAAATGGGTTGTTCTCCGTTACCCGACTGCTTCAATGGCACAGCTTGCATCCATGAGTACCGAGGCTTTTGAGAACTTCTACTTTGAAGTCTGTACCCTCGACTATAACAGAATGTCCAAAGCCATGGACCCACTGAAGGCATTGATGGATAAGACAGACAAGGTGCACCTGAAGGGACCCGGAACAGACCTGACTTTCTCGATCAAGGGAATTGGTGCGATTAAATGTGATGGGGGCTGCAACATCCCCGATGGCGAGGTCTACACCGCCCCTGTTCGTGATTCAATCAACGGTACCTTAGCCTACAATGCACCGACACCTTATGAAGGATTCGTCTTTGAGAATGTCTGCTTGGAATTCAAGGATGGCAAGATTATCAAGGCAACTGCCAATGACAGTGAACGACTTAACCGGATATTGGATACCGATGAGGGTGCCCGCTTCATAGGTGAATTTGCGATTGGAGTCAACCCCTACATTCAGGAGCCAATGAAGGATATTCTGTTTGATGAGAAAATCGATGGCAGCTTTCACTTCACTCCAGGTGAATGCTACGATGAAGCCTCCAATGGCAACAAATCATCGATTCATTGGGATATGGTTTGTATTCAGCGACAGGAATATGGTGGCGGTGAAATATATTTTGATGGTGTACTTATTCGTAAAGATGGACGTTTTGTCCTTCCAGAGTTACAACCATTAAACCCAGAAAACTTAAAATAAAAGAAAAAAGCAACTATGGACTGCTCATAGTTGCTTTTTCTTCTGCCAAACAATTTCAAGTTGATCACCTGGGGCAAGCGTCTCGTAAAATGTTGTTGGTTTTCCGTTTTTTAGTAATGTAAATGTTGTTGACGCTCCTTGAGGAATATCAACTTGGACGTATTGAAATATATCTTGAAAAATAAACGGCTCGATTTTTCTCTCGCTAAATTGAAGCTCATCTCCATGTTGAACGAGATCGTCCTCATGAAGCTGTTCACCGTTACGATAAAACGCACCAATTTGTTTTGTTAATGTTAATGTTTCACCGTTAAATATAACTGGAAGCGAGTAATGAAGTTTCAGCTGTCTTGCTTCAGCTATTTGGGCAACTGTTCGTTCATTTTGTTGATGAATGACGATGTCATCGCCGTCTTCAAACGGTGCGTAGCGTGGGCATTCCATTCCGTTTCGATATATCGTCGCGCACCATTCAGAAAATTTTATTTTTTTTCCATTTAACGTGATCGTAAATGGCTCAAGCTGTTGAAGAAGATCGTCATTTTTTGTTGCTTGCAAAAGTTGTTCCATCGTTTCTGGCATATGGACAACAATGTCGTCACGATCACATAAAACAGCATCGAGGGAAGCGGGTTCTCCATTTCGCAACACAAGCGGTTCAATCGTATATTGTTGTCCATTGATCGTCACTTGTTTTGTCGGCAATGATTCAAGCAAATCACGAAGTTGAACGGTTGCTTGCTTCCCATCTTTCCCTTTTTCAACAACGATACGGTCACTGTTTTTAATAGGTGTATCGAATGTTGCCGTCTCACCATTTTTCATAATGATTGGCGGCTCTCCATGTGTTCCTGGAATAGTAATTGTATTTCCGTTTAACGTAACGACGCAAGCTAAGCCAGGCTTTCCATATAGTTTATGTAATTGAATCCCTGCAGCTAATAGCGCATCACCGATCGTTAGTTGCTTCATATCAAATAAACGAATCGATTGTCCGTTTACCTCTACCGTTACGTATTGAATCGGTGTTTGCTTTGCAGCAATTGCAATGCCAATAGGGGTGACGAGCTCTGGACGATGTTTCATTTCTTCCCGATCGATGTGCAACTTTTGAATGGCATCAATGCCACGAATAGCGACGCGATTTTCAGGAAGATGGAGCTTTTGAGCGAGCCGCTTTGGGAGTTCTGGCGTCAAGCTTCCCCCTCCAACAAGCATCACTGCTTTCGGCGATTGATGATTATTTAATCGTAAAATTTCTTTGCTGATCGCATCAGCAAGTCGATCAATCGCCTCGGAAATAGTTGCAATCATTTGTTCGCGAGGCACTTCTGTTTCAAAACCGAGAATGTCTGTAATTGTTACCGTTTCTTTTGTATGTAAGTCACGTTTCGCCTGTTCAGCAAGGGGGAAATCGAGTAAATATGCATCAGAAATCGCTTCTGTAATTTCATCCCCCGCCATCGGTACCATCCCGTAAGCAATGACTGTCCCGCCATCTGTAATTGCGATATCGGACGTCCCTGCACCAATATCTACAAGCGCAACATTTAATCGCCGCATCGTCGGAGGGATGAGTACATTTAGTGCAGCGATCGGTTCGAGTGTTAGCGCCTCCATTTCTAAGTGGGCGCGTTGCAGTGCTGCAAGAAGCGACTCGACGACAAGTTTCGGTAAAAATGTGGCGATGACTTCAACGCTCGCTTCATCTCCTTGTTGATCAATTAGGCTACCGATTTCTTCGCCATCAATTTCATAGCGCGTCACCGAATAACCGACGCAGTAATAATGATGACTTTTTTCATTCGATGATTTTTCCGCTAACGTCATTTGTGCTTGTTGAACGGCGGAGAGTTCTAAATACATCACATCTTCATGAGTTAAAAGCGGCTTACCTTTGATTGAAATCGTCGTTTTTCCTTTTTCTGTTTTTAATGAACGACCTGCTGCCGCGACGCATACACGTGTAAGAGGCCTATGACGTTCCTCTAACGTTTTTTTTATGTCGATAATGACTTTTGAAACAGCAAGCACGTCATGAATTTGCCCGTCAAGCATTGCCCGTTCTTCGTGTTCTTTGATGACAATGTCTTCAACTTGATATTGTCCGTCTGTTTCCTTTAAAATAATGCCAACTACTGAACGAGTCCCAATATCTAATGCAAAAATCAAGCTTCCCACCTTCTTTTTTTGAAAATTAAAAAATTCTTTATTACTTAAACGCGTTTTATAAATAAAGGGGTGACAACTTTATCCACTTCGTTTATAATAATCTCTAATTATATAGAAATGTACCACATTTTTTAGCTTATATAAAGAAAGGATGAGATGAATGAGTAACGAACGATTAGATGAGCTGAGAGCAAAGGTTGATGAGTTAAACTTACAGCTGTTAAAGTTAATTAATGAACGTGGACGTCTTGTTCAAGAAATTGGGAAAATTAAAGATGCGCAAGGGACGTATTTTTATGATCCTGTTCGTGAAAGAAAAATGTTGGATTTAATTTTAGAACATAACGATGGACCGTTTGATACGGCGACGTTAAAACATATTTTTAAAGAAATTTTTAAAGCAGGCCTTGATTTACAAGAAGACGATCATAAAAAAGCATTGCTCGTATCAAGAAAGAAAAAGCCGGAAAATACAATTGTCGATGTGAAAGGGGAAAAAATCG
>JAIMBU010000145.1 GCA_023511325.1 Gorillibacterium sp. | reverse complement strand
CTGTGGCACAGTGCTAATTCATTCATTTGGTGGGCCGCAGTGTATTTAGCACTGTGCCATAGCGTTATTCTGCTAGGCAGGCTGTTTCTGCGGTCGATGGTTGAATTTAGCGCTGTGGCACAGTGCTAATTCATTCATTTGGTGGGCCGCAGTGTATTTAGCACTGTGCCATAGCGTTATTCTGCTAGGGCGGATTATTACTGCGGCCATGGTTGAATTTAGCGCTGTGTCCTTTTGTGGAATCAGAATTCACTTTGGCTGTTATTAGTGAAATTTATAGTCTTAGATTATCGTCTGGTTTACGTAGGGTCATGTGCTCGTCACGTGGTTTTCCTCGCTTACCAATCGAGCTTCGTAGCTGTGCCAGCCGTTTCATGGATATACGGCCCCCGGGGTTTGGATCATAAATTGCCTGCTCTGATAGACAGACTAAGTCTACAATTGCTGACGCTGCTTCGCCAATCGTTAGCTGCAAGGATTCAGCATACTCCCGCATTGTTTGAGCCGGAAGCTTGTCACCATGCTTGTGGTAGACTTTTCGCCATACCTTCGCCAGTTTTCGCTCTGTGCGGTTAGCTGGATGCCATTGTGTAAGCTTGTCCCTTTTAGCAGAGCTCTTCGGTATATCTACAACCGTGATTTCACCGCCGCTTTTATAGAATCTACGAAATAGGAATCCGCAGATGATTAAAGTCATAACGGTTCCGGCAAGGAGATGCCAGCGAGTTAAACCTTCTTTTCCCAGGACATTATTCGTGAACTGCTGCCAATCTGTTAGATACAGGCTGATAATAATACCATCACGTTTTTCCCGAATAAAAGTGCTCATGCTGCTGAATATAGCTTTAACCCTACGTTGAAGTTTATTTTGTTCCGCTTGCTCCCCCTCTTCGCTGATCGAACGGGTTGCTTGTTGATTAGTGATTACCGCTGACACTCCTTGCGTTGGTGTTGGGTCAAAGGATATCCAACCCACCTGCGGAAAATATACCTCCACCCATGAATGCGCATCCGAGTTACGAACCGTAACTGAATAGTTGGCTGAGTCATCAGTCGATGAAAAAGCTGCTATTGTTGTCCTTGTTGACTGCCCCGAGATCGGACTTGTGATTTCTCCTGGAGCAAACCCTTTTACCCAACGAGCCGGAATTCCCGATGAACGCAGTAGCACCACCATCGCTGTGGAGAAGTAATCACAATAACCATTTTTACTCTCAAACAGAAAGTAGTCTGCAAAGTCTCTTCCTACCGGAGCGACCTTCGCCTTATCCAAACTATACGTGTAATTTGCCTGGAGAAAAGCTGCAATAGCCGTTGCTTTATCATAGGGATTCGCAGCACCAGCCGTAATAGAAGCAGCCAATTCTTTGACCCTGTCAGGTACGCTTGCTGGCAAAGACAGATAACGATCTACAAAATCCGCTTGATAGGTTTCACTTGTGCTTCTCAGCTTATCTGGATTATCCACAGGCATAGACACTACAATCCGATAAGAAGCCAGTGGTCCTGACCCTCCGGTAAGCCGCAGGACAGCATTTGATTTGTCGTATTCAACAAGCTTAGCAGGATAAGGCGCTCCCTGTCGGGTAAGGAGGGAGTCAACTGCTACAACATCTCCCCCTGCAAACAAGCGATTATTGACCATTGTGTCAAGCGTCACTGTCTGGATAATTAGGTCTTTTGGCACCGGGGTGGAACTGATGGAACTATTGCTGCTGTCAGCAATAGTGGAAGAACTTGTGAAGTCTGTGCTGTCAGTCGGGCTAGAAGAACTTATCGAACCAGTGTCATCAGTCCCGCTGGGTTTGTCAGTGGATTCAGAGTCTTGCAGAAAATATAGTCGTTGCCCGGAAGCCGTCTCTTCGATCCGTGCTGTTTCTGTTGCGTCAGATGGATCGGATTCCCAGCCGAGCCCAGTATAAATGCTTTTGGTCTCTCCCCGCCAATAGGTAAGGCGGGGAGTCTTGGCGGTAAAAGCGATACTATCGTCTGGTGTCACGGGTCCACCCAGTCGGGAGTCATCCCGACTGTAGCCAGTCTTACCAGCGGAAGCAGAGCGCGCTTCGGCGCCATTGACCGTTCTCGGCGGAGCACCGCCAAGACGCATGGCGATGGTCTCGCCAAGGCGTTGCCAGTCCGGCGGATTCGCGGCAAGCGGCTTGTCCATGGCAACTGCAGAGCCTGCGGCCAGACAGGCCGCCGTGATCAGCAGCACCGAGAGGAGCCTGCCCGCGGACCGGGCCGGAGGCAAGCCGCCGGAGGCAGCTACCGCCGGAGCGTAGGCCGTGCGCAGCGCATGCATGCTCTGGAGCGCTGCCAGCGCCAGACCCGCGGCTGCGGCGCGGATCATGCCGGCCGAGGTGTCGAGGCCAGGGCCTAGCTGGGCGAACAGCAGGAAGGTGAGTACAGAGCCTACTAGCCATAACGGGCGACTGAATTCAACCAGTCGGAGCAGTACTGAGCCAAGCGTTGCCCAGCCAACTAAGAATAAAACGGTTCGACTCTCTAGGCTCACTTGGTTCCATAGCCCTGATAAGACAAGTTCAAAATCCTCGCGAGTAACAGTCCAGTAGCTTCCCAGCCAACTCATATCAGGAAACACCGCAGCGTAATAGTACAAACCAATGACCGATAAAACCACTACTACTTGTCCAAGACCCCTTAGTAAACGGCTTCCTGGCAAGGCATCAAGTAAAAGAATTAATCCAATCGAAATGCAAAATACAGTTATTTCTTGGGGCTGAACTACACCTGTCAATTGAAGTACGGCCTGTAAACATTCCCGAAGCATAACAAAAATAAGAAGCGCATAGACCAGCCGAGTACTCGCCTTTATTGTCGTCTCTTCAGGAATTTGAGGCATGGCAGATATGAGTTGCTGCTGAGAGCCTGCACTTGCATGGTTATTACTCAATAAGCCTGCTGTATCTGCATAAGTTCTTGCTTCGTTCTTCATTCCTGTTGCTGTATCTGCATACGTGCTTGCTTCATTCTTCATTCCTATTGCTGTATCTGCATACGTGCTTGCTTCGCTTGGCTCAGGCACTTGCATCATCACGGCGCACCTCCCTTGCGGTCGAAGTCGCCGCGGTCACGGCTGCGTAGGCGCAGCCTGCCTCCGCAAACCGGCTCCGCCAGCTCTCGCCGGGCCGCTCAGCCTCGCCATGTACTGCCATCGGCAGCACATGGCAGATGCTGATGCTGCGCTGCCCGCGAGCAAGCTGCGCACAGATGGCAGCGAGTGCCTCATCCGGCATCGCTGTCACGCAGAGCACTGCCGTCCCAGCCTTGAGCTCGTTTCCCTCGCTGCGGAGCAAAGCGGTCAAACCCCGAACGCCGTCAGCGTTCAGGGTTATTCCCGCCAGCTCCACTAACAGCGAGGGCAAGCTACCGGGACCTACCTCGATGCTACGGCTGAGCTTGCCTTCGCCAGTTACCGCAAGACGCAGTCGCGCTCCCCGCTTCGCAGCCTGCGTCAGTAGACCTGCAGCCACCTGTATAGTGGCTTCAAACATAGCCGCGGTATCCGCGTCATTCGCACTTCTGCCATTTGTTTCATTCCCACTATCCACACCATTCACACGTCCGCTATTTGTTTCTTTCCCGCTATCCACACCATTCGCACTTCTGCCATTCGTTTCATTCCCGCTATCCACACCATTCGCATGTCCGCCGCTCGTTTCTTTCCCGCGTCTGCCATCCGCACCATTCACACGTTCGCCGCTCGTTTCTGTTCCGCGTCCGCTATCCGCATCATTCCCCCACCTTGAGGTGTCTAGATAAACCACTACACGTGAGCATAGCTCTGTTTCCGTCTCGACGGTTTTCCAATCGCCTGTTCTTGCTGTTGCTTTCCAGTGGATCAGACGCAGAGGATCACCTGCCCTATAATCGCGAATAGATGCAGTACGGCTCGTCTGATTCCAATGCTTGGGATGATGAACCTGCTTAACCGAATGACCGTGCGCACCAAAGAAATCGGGTGGATGAACAGGGCGCGGCAGCGCAATAATTTTCAGAGAAGCAGGAGATTGCACGATCTGAGTTCTTTTCAATAAACCGAACCTGTCGCCTGAGCCAAGCTCCACCCGATGCTGGCCATAGATGCCACGATCAATATTCTTGATCGAATAACGATAATCAATATTTCGGCGAAAGCCTGGAAATAGCAAGCGGGTACAGCGATATGCATCCCGACCGTCAGTGTCGGACCAAACATCCCTAATCGCCAACCAGGAAATAGGTAGAAGAAAACCCGTCTGTTTGATGGTCACATGCACCTCCACTGCTTCTCCGGCTACCATCTGAGTGGCAGATACACGCACATCCGCTTTCATTTTTCGCAGAATCAAGACATGCTGAAGCAAAACATAACTAAGTAGAAATCCTATGCTACCCACCAGAAACCAAGGGCCAAAACCGCCCCACATGACTCCACTGGCAAGAGAAATTCCCCACAAAAGAAAAAACAGCACAAATAAACCGTATCGCCGCATCATAGCCGCCCCCTAACCGAATGCCCGAGATGCACCGGGTACGGGAACGCGCGTCGCTATCTCTCTAGCAACCTCATCGGCCGTCCGTCCTGCCATATGAGCTTCCGCCTTCAGCAGTAAACGATGGGCAAAAACAGGAATTACGAGACGCTTAATATCATCCGGCACACAATAACCTCTGCCACTCATCAACGCTCTTGCCTGTGCTGCGCGCATCAGTGCAACCGATGCACGTGGACTGGCACCAAGAATGAGCTCACGGTTTGTGCGTGTTTCTGCAGCCAATCGCACGATGTAATCCTTCAAGCAGTCATCCAAATGAACTGTTCGTACTTGTTTCTGCAGGCCTTGTAGCTCCTCCTTGAATATGACTGGTTTAATCCGGTCCAGAGGATTATGCTCTCCTTGCCTACTAAGCATATCAATCTCGTCTGTCATTCTGGGATAGCCCATACGAATGCGCAGGAGAAAACGATCGAGCAAAGCTTCCGGAAGTGAATAGGTTCCCTCATACTCGACAGGATTCTGCGTAGCAAGCAGCAGGAATGGCTCTGGTAGCGCGTACGTTTTACCATCGATCGTCATTTTGCCTTCTTCCATCGCTTCGAGAAGTGCAGCTTGAGTTTTAGGCGGGGTTCGATTCAGCTCATCCGCTAGCAAGACATTGGCAAAAAGCGGCCCTTCTCTAAACTGGAATGTTTGCAGCTGTGGATGAAAAATGGTTATTCCCGTCACATCCGAGGGCAATAAATCAGGTGTGAATTGAATTCGATTAAAGCTACAATCTAGGGTTTGGGCCAGTGCCTTGACGAGAACGGTTTTACCTGTTCCCGGTACATCCTCAATCAAGACATGCCCACCCGATAGGATGGCCAGAACACATAGCTCAACGGAATCACGTTTTCCCACAATAATCTTTTCTACGTTGCTGATAACCTTTTCGATCATAGATTCAGGTTGGTCCCATAACAGGGAATGGGATAAATTAGACATAACGGAAGCCTCCCAGCAGTTGATAGCTTCCATTTTTCCCATAAGCCTAGCATTTTACACATCAGTTGGCGAAAGAATAGGAGAAAGCTGCTCAACCGTTACCAAGTTAACCGACATCGAAAGCATAAACTATCGTTTTTGGCAGACACTCGATCTCGACAACTCCACTGCTGCCGGAAACCGAATACTGGGTGATTCGTCCACCAAGAAGCTCCACCGCTGTGCGGAGTGAGATATGGATGCCATCTGGCTGAGCCAGCATACGCACAAGAGGGCGCGTTTCCTCTGCTTTTCCAGGAGTGATGATTTGGATGGTGTGATTGAAATAATCCAAGTTCACCCTACTGAGACCCATACAGATCTCAATGCTGTGCTTAGCATTATCTAACCTTACAACGGCATCAAGCTGCGCAGCTAACCCCTCAATGGGAACGATAAAGCGTCCGGACACCAGAGAATACTGCTCATCATGAAGTTCCCATGGCTTGCCATTTATGATTACCTTCAGCGTTTTTGGTGCAGACGGTTTCTGCTCCCCTTTCACCACGGTTTTCGTCTCACCTGTTGCTGTCCCATTGTTGACTGGTGCTATCTTTTCTTGAACTACTTTAGGAGATTCTGCTGGCGTCTTGTCTGTTGGTGTCTTTTCTACTGGTTCTGCGGGTGTCTTCGCTGTTGTATTGGCGATTTTAGTCGGTACATTCTTCCCTAGCCTCTGCTCTGCTTTATCCAACAAACGGACAAAATCCAGATAGGACAACGCACGTTTCCACTTTACTTTGCCTACAGGAAATTGCACTACAGGACTACTTTCCTCAAGGATGGCAAACGTGTAACCGTTGGCTTTGAAATGTTCGATGATTCGCGGCAGTGCTTTCACGGTCTGTTCATGTCCGGAGCCGTCGTGCATGAGCACAACCATCTGATCCTTCAGCGGAGTATTCGTTACCGAGGAGACGATTTCACTTGCGGGGACAGCCCGCCGGGACGCGTCTCTGCTGTCTACATTCCAATCCAATACCTTATAACCGGCTGCATCTAGCAAGTAGTAATAGAACGCATCAAAATTGGTATAAGTCCCCCCTGGGGCGCGGAGGAGATTCGTTCCCGTTCCAGTAACCTTCCGCAGTATATTATCTGTTTGTTCAATCTGATTCCAAAAAGCATCAAATGAGCTGTATATTTCCTTATAAACATGATTATAGGAATGATTACCGATCGCATGCCCTTCCTTGAGCACCCGCTTCACTGTGTCGGGCCGAGCCTTCACATTCTCACCCAGCATGAAAA
>JAIMBU010000144.1 GCA_023511325.1 Gorillibacterium sp. | reverse complement strand
AAGGAATGCCTAGCGAGAGCATGATAGGTAGGATAATGACGGCAATGGAAATAACCGGTCCGATACCTGTCATGGATGTAAAAATAATTGCTGTAACGACACATAAGAGAGACATGGTAACTCTTGGCTTATCTCCCCCAAGTTCTACCACCTTACGAATTAAAGTTGATGCAATTCCCGTGTCAATCAGAACTCTTCCGAAGAATGCACCAAAGAAAACATTGACCAGAATGGCTTTACCATAATTTTCAGGACCCGTCTGAAAGACATTCGCTAGAACATCAATTAACGTTTTTCCCTCCATAATTGCGGTTGGTGAGATTGCATTTCCAATCAAGGCAATTGTTGTCCATAATACAGACATGACAAAAAAGCCCACCATGAGGTTATACCCCTTTACGCAATACCAAACTAATCCAAAGAACGACAAAACCATAATGCAACCGATTACAACATTAGCAACATCCACATAACACCCTCCTCTAATAGTGTAAAAATTGTAACATGCTAACATGCTATTTGGTTGTACTGACATGTTAGTTGTCTTGTAAAAAGACTAACATGTCAGTTGCGTAACGTCAATATAAATCTGTATATTGTCTCACTCAACTTTCGCAGCTTATTTAAACAAATCCTTGCTATAACTGGGTAAACCGGAGATCCTGCAGTTTACAATAAACGGAGGTTTTGTTCTTCTTCGCTTCAGTCATTTCGCTAATTAGACTCAGGATTTGCTAAAGAGCGATCTGAAATTTAGATCGCGGACTGTTAGTGTTTACCATAGGGTTACATCCCTTTCTTAGTTAGTATGGTTGATTTTACGACGCTTTATTCACATCTGTTTATTTCCTAAACCTTTGGATTCGACATAAGAAGTAGGGAAATTAGTCTTCAATCAGCCATGTAACAAACTATCTAAAAAAGCCAAAACAAAAGAAGCCTTGCTATGCAAGGCTTCCCGATCTTCTATGTATGGTGCGGTCAAGAGGACTTGAACCTCCACGTCATTGCTGACACTAGAACCTGAATCTAGCGCGTCTGCCGATTCCGCCATGACCGCATTTGTACCGCCTTGACGTTCTGTTTAACCAGTCGTTTCTTGCGGACAAAAGGTAATATAACACACTGGTATAATTCATGTCAATATATTTCGCGAAAGGGTTGCATTCACCTATCAACTGTAATACAATGGAAATAAATATACGAACGGAGGTTCGCATGATATGGCAATTAACGCGATTGACTTAAATCGTCCACCTGTCCCGACTCACTCCGAGAGAAAGCTTGTGAAACAGTATTTACTGCTACCCATTCTCCTGACGATGCTGCAATTGGATATCGATGCCATTCAGAAGGCTTCCCTGCGAATCAGCTTTCCCCATGTCGTCGTTCTTGAGCGAATGATGGGCTCCATACGTCACGACCTGTCCCACATCCGCCAATCTCTTGGACTCGCAGGTATCCGCATCTATTCTGAGGATACCCATGTTATAGATGTTACCTGTAAATATATATGTCGCGGGTATCATGAAACCTTTGCTCTCTCCCGCAACGACGTTAAGACAGAAGTCGATTTACTTGCCAGTCATTATAGTGTTCCTTATCTGGGTAGATCCCAAGGCTGATATTGATATTGTCTGTCTAGCTTCAGCACCTTCTTATTAAGCTTCTTAAGCATGACCAATTGATCATTCCAAGCCATAACATATCCTTTTATATCATTGATCGGATCTGCATCGCGGATCACTCTCACCTTTGTTCCCTCGAGCCTAAATTGATCAAGCAACTCTTCACTGATCATTCGGTAACCCCCTTCGAAACGTGTTCGTAGAATCCTGCCACCTCCGCAGACTTACATTCTCCGCAGAGCTACTTTATTCGCGAGACCTCTCCTCATTATCCCGATTCTCCGCCTCTTCTGCAAATGAGATACGTCAGATCCTCACTCCATCTGTTATTCATCGATGATATTGACTTTGTTCAAACAGATGCATACAATATAACTATCTTAATGGCTAAGGGGAAATTTTGATGTCGGTGAACTTTCTTAACTGAGTAATTTCATATCGTTGATGAAGAATGCTTTTACATTTGCTGATATTATCCGGTTCTCCCGGACTGTTTGCTTATGTCTGTGTTCCCATCAACATCAGTTAAGAACAGCAAACCTCACAAGGCCATAACCTGACCGGATGAAGGACCGTGCTGCAGCGCGGTTTTTTTGTATTCATTTTGGCGGAGTCTTTTCAGACCCCACCTTTTGGTTTAGGTACCCACTAAGGGCATGGAGTGACGTTTTTAACGTTCTCTATGCCTTTTTTTGTTCATTTTTTCTCATATACAGGAGGCTAAAACCATGAATCAAGATACTTTAACCAAGCTGGAATACCCAAGAATTATTGAAGAGCTGCTTGAATATACCGTGACTTACGCAGGCAAAGCCTTGGTCCAAAAACTGGCCCCGCATACTGAACTACAAGCAGCCAATCATGCGATGGCTGAGACGGCAGATGCCAAACGAATTGTTGATCGCAGCACAGGACTCCCACTCCCCACGCTGCAAGGCCTGGAGCTTCCCCTCTCCCTCTTTGGTAAAGGCAATATTCTCAGCATTGAGGATTTGGGGCAAATCGCCCAGTTCATCCGCAGCTGCGGTCATTGGAAGCAGTTCCTGATGAAGCGGGAGGAGATTGCTCCGGTCATCTGCAGCTATGTGCATTCACTCCATGACCTCAAGCAGGTTCTAGACACCATTGAGCAATCCATTGCGTACGGCCAAATCACAGATTTGGCAACGCCTACTCTTCACCAAATCCGTCGCAAAATCCGCAGTACAGAGGAACGGGTAAAAAAACGTCTAGATGCCCTGATGCACAAGTACCGTAATATCCTACAAGAATCCATCATCAGTAAACGTGGGGGAAGATTTGTTATTCCGGTCAAAAAAGAATTTCGCAAGCAGGTTAGCGGAGCCACATTGGATGAATCTGCCAGTGGTCAGACCGTTTATATTGAGCCTAATGAGCTTAGCGAATTACAGCAAGAGCTTTCCGGTCTTCACTACGAGGAATCGGCGGAAGAGATCAAGATCCGCAGTGAACTGACCGACCTTGTAGAAGCTCATGGATACGAAATTGGGATCAATGTAGAGACCATCGCCCATTATGATTTCTTATTTGCTAAGGCTAAATATGCGCTACGGATGGGAGGAAGAAGCGTAAAGCTAAATGATCAAGGAATCATTCGATTGAAAGCGGCCGTTCATCCTTTTCTTTCGAACAAGGCGGTGCCGCTCGATATTTCCATTGGAGCTTCCTTCCGTGCCTTGATTATTACTGGGCCTAACACAGGAGGGAAGACGGTAACTTTGAAAACCGTCGGTCTCCTCACCCTGATGGCTCAATCCGGCCTGCTCATTCCGGCTCACGAGGATAGTCAGTTATCTGTCTACCAAGCCGTAGAAGCAGACATTGGCGATAACCAGAGTATCGACGAGTCCCTCAGCACCTTCTCCTCGCATATCCGGACGATCATTCGGATGCTGAAGGAAGCGGGACCGCGTACGCTAATTCTATTGGATGAGCTGGCCGCAGGTACCGACCCTGGCGAGGGCATTGGCTTATCGATTGCCGTTCTCGAGGAATTGGCCGCGAAAAGAGCGACCATTATCGCCACAACCCATTTTAATGAAATCAAAAGCTTCGCTAGTCAAACACCCGGCTTTGAGAATGCCCGGATGGAATTCGACCTGGAGACGCTCCAACCGCTTTACCAGCTTACCGTTGGAGAAGCTGGTAAAAGCTATGCTCTCCACATTGCTGCCAAGCTAGGCATCCATTCCTCTGTCATTGAACGAGCTAAGGTCCTAGCAGGTGAACGAGTGAACAATCCCCTGGAGACAGAGAAAGTGGATCAGACGAACAAGTTGGCGAAGCAGCTAACGGAGACAGAGTTGCTTACACCAACTACACTGCCCAAGCACAAACGATCAAGTTCCTTAGCAAATCAAGGAGAATCGCTACCGAAGGAAGCGACCAAGGGTTCAGCAACCGCAAAGAAAACCGATGAGGCTATTGCTAGCGCCAAAGTCTGGGAGGTCGGGGATCGCGTTTTTATCCCTTATCTTAAGCGAGCTGGGGTCATCTATAAGACACCTGATGAGCTGGGGAACCTCGTGATCATGGTGCACAATGAGAAGCTTCAGGTAAACATCAAGCGAATCAAGCCCTATATCGACCGCAAACATCTATATCCAGAGAATTACGATATGGATATCGTGTTTGAGTCGAAGGAAAACCGAAAAAAGCGTAAGCAAATGTCCAAACGACATGTGGAAGGCATGACAATCGAAACCAAAAGCGAAGACAACGAATGGAGAAGACAGCAATGAAAAGATCCATTACTGAGCACGGAGATATCATCGTTCGCATGGAACAGGTAGGTGATTACCACGCGGTGGCCGAGATCGACACACAGGCTTTCACCTATGCCCCTTATGTGAGTGAAGGCATATTAACCGCCGCCCTGCGCCAAAGAAAAACATTTGATCCAGAGCTTTCACTGGTAGCTGAAGTCGCGGGAGACGTTGCCGGTCATTTGCTGTTCTCCCCTTACATCTTCCGGATTGAGGGCTGTGATATTCCTACTGTTATCCTTGCTCCTTTGGCTGTGAAACCAGAGTATCAAGGCATCGGTGTAGGAAGTAAACTGGTTCGCCAAGGACTAGCGATTGCCAAGCAAAAGGGATACGTTTTATCCCTTTTGCTTGGTCATTCGGACTACTATCCCCGGTTTGGCTATCTTACCCGTGCATTTGGCAAAAGTTTTGCCCGGATCAACTATGCCGATCTACCACCTATTCCATCTACTCTTGTGGAGCGAAGGGTTAGACTAGAGGATATCCCTGCTCTACTCCTCCTTTGGGAAAAATGGTACGGCGAGGCCAATGGCGTGCTAAAACCAGGTGAAGCCATAACAGATTGGATCTGCATGAATCGACTTTTTTGCTCGTCTGTGCTATGGAAAGACCAAGAACTGATAGGCTTCATCCGCTATGCTACAGATGACCCAAGCCAGGTCTTCATGCTTCTGTCGATCAGCCCCTCTGCAACAGCTGATATGCTTGGTTATCTCGGGAGCTTAGCTGTTAAAGCTGGCAAAAGCGTTTTAGAAATATCCCTGCCGATTAACAATAGGAGAAATGATACCGTTCTCCCCTGCAAGTATGAATGGGTCAATCAATTATGGGATGCCGCGATGGTCCACATTCTCGATGAAAGCTACAGTAAGCTTCAAGCCTACTTCGAGCGAGTACGCCAAAACGAAGAAAAACCAGGACCGGTCATTTGGCCCGTGGAATTCGAGACCTGAACATTACGCCATTAACCAAAAAATAAGAAAATCTATTTTAGGTGAGGGAGGCATCTAAAAGTTTTCTTAAATCCTCGCTTCTGAACAGCTCGTTGTAAAAATTGTTTCTAGTTGAAGGAATACCCTTGTAGCGATGTTCGATTGACGAATGATTATCTGTATAAAAACTAGAGATCGCTTTCTGCCCCGTCATCGTCAGCTCTTCTATCATAAACTCTAAATCCATCTGTCCTCCAAACGGCGCTGGACCTAAGATCATGGTAAAGGGTGTCTTCACTTTTTCGATAAATTTGCAAAGTGCACGCAGTAGCGGGGCCCCGGGTATCCAAATGAACCCGGTCACTGGATGCTGAATGAAACCAAGCTGGGCGGAGGGCTCGTAGGAGAGGGATAGATCCAGCACCTTACATTCGTAGTTGCTGAACGTTTGTTCATATAAGTTCTCAATGCGGGCAATTTCTTTCTGTCCAACTTCCACAACTGGAAACAATACCGTAAGTATAGGCAGAATCCCTCTACGGGTCCGTGCCTGATGGCGTGCTAAATGATAGGTATATCTCCATTTGCGATGATTCTCACTAGTCAGCAATTGCTTAGACACGCTGTAGGTAGAGTTCACACGGTAATTCACCAATTCCATAGGTATATAGCAAATCTCGCAATGTTCAGACAACCGCAGCCAGTAATCATAATCTTCTACAGGCTCCATACCATAGCCTCCGACCTGCTTTGCAACCTGCAGTTTGTACATAAAAGAAACTCCGATGATCGAGGAATCTAGTAATTTTTCTTTGGGCTGCGACTGATATTGCCGCTGGATAGCCAGTTGATCTTCGTCCATAAGCGGCTTCCCCTCGTTATCGATGCTTTGAAATGAGCTGTAGGCAATTCCTAGCTCTTGGGGACCTTTGACGAGCGTTGCTCGCAGCACCTCCAAAAAATCAGGTTCATACACATTGTCGCTAGAGACCCAGGTCAGATAGCTTATGTCTGGATCGTTGAATAATATCTCAAAACCAGCATTCAGCGTGTAGGCTACTCCCCTATTTCGAGCATTAGAGATAAGCGTTACTCTATGATCATCGGTGATAGAAAGCTTCACAAGCGGCTCCATGGCTGGATCGCCATCAATGACAATAACGAGTCGATAGTCAGTGAGCGTCTGACTTAGAATAGACTCAAGAGCCTGTCGCAAAAATTCCGGCTTTTGAGTATATACAGGCATTACAACCCCTACGTCTGCCAGCATACTCACCTCTTTCCGCAAAAATGTATACATCATTATAGTATTTTAAATCTTGCTTATTGCCTGTGCATATTCGTTCTAGCTTCATAATGGACGCAAGCGTAAAATCCTCCGGCTACTAATCCAGCGTTATTTCATAAGTAGACATAAATCAGTTATTTTATCGAAAACGCTAAAAATAATCTGTCTATTTAATTAATTATTTCTCATGGTAAAATATTCACATAATGTTATTC
>JAIMBU010000143.1 GCA_023511325.1 Gorillibacterium sp. | reverse complement strand
GTCCTTTAATCCCAATTGCAAGAGACAATTGATGATCGGGAACGATAACCCGGGACATCTTCTCGTTCTCAAATATATTGACTTCTAGTACCTTCGAAGGACTGAGTGCGTTAGCCACATATTCATCCACATTGTCAGACCAGCGGACAATGTCAATTTTCTCCCCACGCAGTTCATTTACGATCGTCTGTACCCGGATGCCTTTGGGTCCTACGCAGGAGCCCACTGGATCAACTTCCGGATTACGTGAGTGAACCGCGATCTTCGAACGAAACCCAGCTTCCCGTGCCACCGAACGAATTTCCACGACACCATCATAAATTTCCGGCACTTCGAGTTCGAACAACCGTTTGAGCAGTCCAGGGTGTGTACGAGATAAGAAGATTTGCGGACCTTTTGTGGTGTTCTCCACTTTCGTGATGTATGCCTTGATCCGATCGTTGTGCTTGAACTTTTCTCCTGGCATAAGCTCGGTAAGTGGAAGAACCGCCTCTACCTTGCCCAGATCGACGAACAAACTACGTGTATCTTGGCGCTGAACAATACCAGTGACGATGTCCTCTTCTTTTTCGATATAAGCATTGTAGATCAAGCCGCGTTCTGCTTCTCTAATCCGTTGAGTGACAACCTGTTTTGCCGTTTGAGCAGCAATCCGTCCGAAATCGCGTGGTGTTACCTCAATCTCCACGATATCTCCAAGTTGAAAGCCTCCGCTGATTTCCCGAGCCGCTTCTACGGAAATTTCCAAACGAGTATCAAGCACTTCTTCACATACTGCCTTGCGAGCATAGACTTTAATCAAGCCTGTTAAGCGATTGATATCCACACGTACATTTTGAGCAGCATTGAAATTGCGCTTGTAGCCGGAGATTAGTGCAGCCTCAATGGCTTCGATTAAAATGTCCTTGCTGATACCCTTGGTCGATTCGATTTCATGCAGTGCGTCAATAAAATCGGTATTCATTGCGCTTTTAATTCCCCCTTCCATTTAATCAAGACGACGTTTCATAATTTAAAATACGATTGCCAATCGGGCATGAGCTACCTTTTCCCGTGGGATATCATAGGCTTTTTTACCGATTTGTACGGTAAGCTGCTCGTCAGTTACAGCGACAAGCTTACCCTCAAATTCCTTTAGTCCATCCACTGGTTCATGAGTCGTGACCAAAACCTGTTTGCCTTCCGCCTTCACATAATCCTGAGGTTTCTTTAAAGGACGTTCAGCTCCAGGTGAAGATACTTCGAGAAAATAAGCTTCAGTAATTGGATCGTTTTCATCAAGTACAGTACTGATGTATTCGCTGACTCGGCTGCAATCATCAATATCAATGCCGCCTTCCTTATCAACGTAAACACGTAGGAAGTAATTTCTTCCTTCCTTTACATACTCCACATCCACAAGTTCGAATCCATTCTCTTCTAAAAACTGAAGCGTAATCGCTTCAATGATGGATTTTATTTTGTCGTTCAAACGCTTGCCCCCCCTTTTCACTCTTTCGTTTCGATTTTCGCCCTGTCCGCGGGTAGCCATTACGGCTACCCAAGGGAAGAATCATCTCCGCCGTATCCTGTACCAGTAAAAACCCTGAAGCACAAGTATAAACGGCTAGACCGCTCCATGACTTCTGGAAGCGGGGCCGTTTACCGGACAAATCAGAGCGGCAAGGGACGCCGTAGAGGTATGGGATCTGATTTATAAATGTAAAGAGTGGGTTTCCCCACTCTCTGCACACGGACGACTATCCACATTATTACCAAAAAAAATTATACCATAACCAGATAGCCCTTACAATAGGCAGGGGAAGATCGGAAAAGCGTTCCAATTGCTAAAAGCAATTCCTGTTTGTCAATATATGCTAATTTATAGCGATTTCTCTTATCATCTGCGATTGAGCTACCTGCATGATAATCAGAATAAGGACAGTTGATTCGATTCCGGAAGCCCACGGAAGCAGCCCATTCCGGTAAGGAGCTCAACGATTGTCTTTGAAGCTTTAGACCGGCGCTGGAAGTCCTCTATCGAAAGGAAGTCTCCTTCTTCTTTGGCTACAGCAATCTGTTTGGCTGCATTATCACCGATGCCACCCACAGCAGAGAACGGTGGAAGCAAGGAATCGCCATCAATTTGGAATTTAACCGCGTCAGAATGATAAAGATCAATCGGCTTAAAGGAAAAACCACGAGCGGTCATCTCTATTCCCATCTCGAGAATCGAACACATCGCTTTTTCCTTAGGTAGTGCCTGAAAGCCCTTCTCTTCTATCTCTACCAGCTTTTTGTAGATCGCATTATAGCCCTGACAGAACAATTCTACGTCGAAATCATCTGCGCGTACCGAGAAAAAAGTGGCATAATAAGCCATTGGATGATAGAGCTTATAATAAGCTGTCCGCACGGCGGATATAACGTAGGCCGAGGCATGCGCCTTTGGAAACATATACTCAATTTTTTCGCAGGACTCAATGTACCAAGCTGGAACATTGCACTTCTTCATATCTTCTTTCCATTCAGGGGTTAGCCCTCTACCCTTACGAACGCTTTCCGTAATCTTAAAGGCGAGTCCGGCATCCATTCCCGCTTTGGAGATCAGATAGAGCATGATATCATCCCGACAGCCAATAACGGTCTTGATGTCGCAGATGCCCCGCTTGATTAACTCTTGCGCGTTACCAATCCATACACCTGTACCATGAGACAAACCGGAAATCTGCAGTAGATCGGCAAAGGTTGATGGATGCGTTTCTTGCAGCATTTGCCGAACAAATTTAGTTCCCATCTCGGGTACCCCATACGTAGCTACCGAAGTGCGAATTTGCTCTGGTGTCACGCCAAGTGCCGTCGTGGAACTAAATAAGCTCATAACTGCCTGATCGTTCATAGGAAGTCCCGTCGGGTCAACGCCCGTTAAATCCTGAAGCATCCGCATCATGGTTGGATCATCATGTCCGAGAATATCGAGTTTGAGCAGATTCTCTTCAAAAGCATGGTAATCAAAATGAGTCGTCAACCAGTCGGAGGTGGTATCGTCAGCAGGATACTGCACAGGCGTGATATCCTCCACGTCCATATAATCAGGAACGACGACGATTCCTCCCGGATGCTGTCCCGTACTGCGCTTGACACCCGTGCACCCCATGGCTAATCGCTCGACTTCTGCCCGTCGCCATGTCTTGCCAAGATGCTCCTCGTATTTCTTCGTATAGCCATAAGCAGTCTTATCTGCAATCGTACCGATCGTTCCTGCCCGGAACACATTCTTCGGTCCGAAGAGAACTTTGGTGTAATTATGTGCTTCAGATTGATAGGCTCCGGAGAAATTCAAGTCAATATCGGGAACCTTGTCTCCCTTGAAACCAAGAAACGTTTCAAAGGGAATGTCCTGGCCTTCACCGCGCAGCGGTTCGCCGCAGCGCGGACAAGCTTTGTTCGGCAAGTCAAAACCTGAGGGAATCAAACCATCAGTAAAAAACTCATAGTATTGGCATGCCTTACATGTATAGTGCGGCGGTAGTGGATTAACTTCAGAAATGCCGAGCATCGTTGCTACAAAGGAGGAGCCAACGGAACCCCGTGAACCTACCAGATAACCATCTGCATTGGACTTTTTGACAAGTCGCTCCGAGATCAGATAGTTGGCGGAGAAGCCATAGCCGATGATCGGCTTTAACTCCTTCTCCAGTCGCTTCACCACAACGTCAGGGAGTTCTTCGCCATACATATTCTTGGCTGTTTGATAGCAGTTGTTACGGATCTCGTCGTCTGCCCCTTCAATGATAGGTGAGAACAGACCGTTATCGGTTGGTCCACCCACACGCGGAAATAAGGAGATTTCCTCAAATTGATCGGCTAAGCGATCCGTAGCATTGACAACGACCTCATGAGCCTTGTCCACACCGAGAAAATTGAATTCCTCTAGCATTTCCTCGGTTGTGCGAAAGTGGGCATCCGGCTTGCGCTGATCCTTCAGAGGACTGAAGCCAGTGATGCCATTGATGGTTATATCCCGACATATCTTGTCGCGAGGAACCAAGTAGTGAGCATTCCCCGTGGCGATCACTGGCTTATCCAGCTTCATGCCAATCTCGCACACGGTACGCAGTGCCTTCTCTATATCGAACCGACTGCCAACGAAACCCTTATCCACTAGATGCATGTACATATCAATCGGTTGGATCTCCAAGATATCGTAGAACTCCGCTACCTGCTCTGCCTCTTCGCGCGATTTGTTCAAGACGGTTTCAAAGAACTCGCCCTTCTCACAGCCCGAGATAATCAATAAACCTTCTCGTAGTTCAACAAGTTTACTTCTGGGGATACGAGCGACACGTTTGAAGTGTTCCGTATGGGATAATGTGATGAGTTTGTACAAGTTCTTCTTACCGATTTGGTTCTTCGCATAAATCCCACAGTGAAACGGCCGCTGATTTGATAAATCTATACCCACATAGTCATTTAAGCTGGAGAGCTTGGTCATGTTTTTCTGCTCCATGACCTCTTTGATCATGCCTTGCAGCACATCGCCCAAGGCAGCCGCATCATCAACAGCCCGATGATGGTTCTCTAGGTTCACCTTGAACTTGGTGGTCAACGTGTTAAGCCGGTGATTCTTCAGATCAGGATACATAAAACGAGCAAGCTCCAAGGTATCCAGTACAGGATTAGTCAGTAGTGGCAAACCAAGTGCCTTTAGATTCGCCTGCATGAAGCCAATATCGAATTGGGCATTATGGGCAACGAGTACACTGTCTCCGACGAACTGAAGAAATTCCGGTAGCTTGTCCTGAAGTTCAGGCGCCCCCTTGACCATTTCATTGGTGATGCTGGTTAGCTGCGTTATGTGATAAGGAATGTTCTCATGCGGATCGATAAACGTGGAAAAAGAATCAAGGATCTTTTCACCCCGCATTTTCACTCCAGCGATTTCAATAATTTTATTGTTGACGACAGATAATCCTGTTGTTTCAATATCAAATACGGTATATTCCGCATCCACAAGGCTACGTCCATCTTCATTGGTAACAATAGGTACCGCATCATTGACCACATTCGCTTCCACACCGTAAATCATCTTAATTCCATGCTTCTTGGCCGCTTTCCCCGCATCGGGAAAGGATTGGACAACACTGTGGTCAGTGACCGCAATAGCTTTCATGCCCCATTTGGCTGCAGTCTTAATATATTCACTAATCGGCGTAATTCCGTCCATTGCACTCATGGTTGTATGTAAATGGAATTCGACCCGTTTCTTTGCAGCATTGTCCTTGCGCTCAGGTGGTGGACCTACTTCAGTTAAATCCGCTGGGATCAACATAAGCTCCGGAGGCTGGGAGAAGGTATCGTAATCTACTTTACCTCGTGTCTTGATCCATTTACCATTGGCCAGGAGACTGTATATTTTCGCATCCTCTTTGTTGCGGGCAAAAGCTTTAACGAGAATAGAATCGGTAAAATCAGTCAGATTAAAGGTGAATAATGTTGTTCCGTTCTTTAATTCCTTGGAATCCAGTCCAAACACCATACCTTGTACGGTAACCTTCTTCTCCACGTCTTGAATGGCCGAAAGCGGAACAGGTACATCTCTGATATCATTTCCCAGCATCAGCTTAAGATCAGCGTCAGCCAGCTTATTGCTTTCGTTCTCATTGTCGATGGAAGTGATCATCTCGCGGATAACGGAGCTGTCCTCTTGCTCTCTCTGCTTGGCGACCTCATCCCTAAGATCTTGAGGATTCTCGTGCATTTGAAACTTAATTTGGATGTCATGCGAGAAGTAATCACGGAAAAAGCTTTGGATATAACGGTCTACATTCTTTTTGCGCGCGAATTCCAGTCCGATGCTATCCGTCATGCTTACCGTAATTCTACTACCAGATACCTCCATTTTGGCCTTCGTCAACCAACCATTGATCGAAGCCTCCTGGCGCTGGATCCATTCTAGTAGCATACTCCAGTATTCCTCTACCAACTGCTCTTTAGCTACCGTATCGGCATAATGAATAACAAAGCGAACCTTGGCGATATGGCTAAACTTCTCCTGAATGATTCGGCAGAAGGAACGGTATACGTCAGATGGGACAAGTGTTTCCTTTTCCAGATGAAAAAGCCATTCACGGTTTAACCGACTGACCTCTACATGCTCGATGTAGCCATCAGTAAAGTGAGCAGTAACCACTTCTTTAGGGATTTCGGCATGCGCCATCAGCATCTCAAAGCGAGACCTCTTGCCCTCCAGCATGTTCATTTCAAATCCTCCTTAGCAATCAACGATAAACGATATATAACAGAACCTATTAAGTGGGGTGCACATAAAAAATAGTATTTAGCAACGCTATATTAACTGATATCTAAATAAAAAGAGCAGGTAAATAGCCCCTTAGCAGGGTCCATTCCCGTGCTCTTCTATTCTAAACGATCGGCCATCATTTCACTAGAGGCTACACTCAAAAAATATCTTTGCTAGTAAGCTCTACCAAAAAGGACGGTATGTTTCGCAGCTTCACCACATACGAGACAAACTTTTTTGTGCTCGGCTGGATTGAACGGAATGTTTCGACTGGTTGCACCTGTCTCTTCCTTGACCTGGGCTTCACAAGCATCCGAGCCACACCAACCTGCGAGAGCAAAACCTTTGGCTTCCTCCAAAAACTTCGCTAACTCATCCATTGTTTCTACGGAAGAGAAATGTTCATCACGGAACTTCTTCGCTTTCTCGAACATATCGTTATGAACCTCGGTCAAAAGGGTAGTGATTTGTTCCGCAAGGTTCTCTTGGGCAATCATTTTCTTCTCACCGGAAACACGGGATACGACGACGACTTGTCCATTCTCCATATCACGAGGTCCTAGCTCAACAC
>JAIMBU010000142.1 GCA_023511325.1 Gorillibacterium sp. | reverse complement strand
CTCCTTTACAGGGAGCGCTCTTCGTTAATCTCTTAATTAATCTCTTGGTTAAACTTTTCGCTAAAATTATGACTGAATTCGCATGGAAGGGTTACGAATATCCATAAAAGCAAAGGACGAGATAAATGGAATTTATCCGTTTCCCTTTAACCCCCCCACTTGGTGTAGTAAAGTAGTGTTAAACCGTAATCACGATTTCTGGCAAGGGGAGACATTATTGTGGAGCCGAATGAACCGGAACAGCCCGCATCCATTGCGTTAGATGAATACACCAATCATTTTCTTGCTGAGTATCCTGTGCATTGTCAGCTAAGAACCGTACCGCTCGGTCAACGTTTGCTCCATTCCCATAACGGATATGAGTTTTATTTGTGTTTGCAGGGATCTGGTTCTTATATCGTAGGTGATCGCTTATATCCGCTTCACCCCGGCACGTTAACCGTTATTTCTCCTCATGTGATCCATCGTCCCTATGTAAGCCCTAATCATGAGCTTCATCGCTACGTTGTCTCCATAGACGAGTCTTATCTGGAACCGATTCAGGTTGCTTGTCGTTCTTCTGAGCTTTCCTTGGGTAAACTTTTAACCGATGCAGATTGTGGATCAAGCCATTTCTTTCTCACGGTGCAGCAGCATTCGCAGCTTGAGGTACTGTTTGCGGAGCTTGAGCATGCGCTTCATACGCGGAGAGTTAGCAACGAATTAACCGTGCTTAAAAATATCACGGATTTATTTATTCTGATCTTGCGTTTGCGAGAGGACCCCGATTCCATGACTGCTGTAAAGTCAGAGAACGAGCAGATTATTGCGGGTGTGCTTTCGTACCTAATTGAGCATTATCAAGAAACGTTCTATATCGATGATCTGCTCCCCTTATTTCCGGTTTCGCGCTCACGACTTTTTCAGCTCTTTAGAGAAATTACCGGGAATACGATTAAGCAATTTCTCACCGAGTATCGTCTGAATATAGCCAAGCAGATGCTGCTGCAAACAGATCTACCGGTTACTGAGGTAGCCTCCACGAACGGGTTTGGCGATATGTCTCACTTCTTTCATGTGTTTAAAAAAGAAACCGGACTTACACCCAAGCAATATCGTAAGCAAGGTGAAAAAGCAAGGCCGGTAACATCCCGTTCCACAATCGATTGAAGCCGTTCTGCCTTATTCGTGAGATTCTCCTTCTCTACGCAAAGCTTCTGATAGTAGCATCAGCACCAAGCCTTGTCCGTATTGAGTAGGGAATGTGGGGATAAGATTGTAAACCTCAATACTTTCCATAACTGGGGTTCCCCCCGATACACCTTGAACAACTCCAGCTTCTGTTATATATGGAAGAATCGCATGAAGCACTCGTTCTGCCGCTGTTTTATCCTTATCAAGAGTTCCAGTATGAGCAAGCAAGCCGACCTCTTGGGCTTTCCAGATGCCATAACCGATTCCGGCACTACCAGAAATTTCATGATAATAATCAGAATGATCCATCACTGTACTCCAAAGCCCATCCGCTTGTTGATAAGAAAGCAGACCCGCAATTAGTCGGTTGTATCGTTCCGCGAACTCATCTGGTATTTCAACTAGAGGAGCAAGTTCCGTAAGAATCAAGGGGATGCCTGCGGCAAGCCATGCATTTGCTCTTGTCCAGCGTGCGCTCGACATATGATTGCCAGAATTACAGTTCCAGCCATGAAACAGAACACCGCTCTTATCGTCCTGCAACAAACGAAGGTGAATGAGAACCTGCTGCAAGGCTTCCTCTGCATAGCTTTTGCTGCTAACCAGAGAAGCGGTACGCGCAAGGAATAGTACCGCCATGAATATGGTATCGGCCCAAACCTGCTCGGAAAATTCAGCGTTCTCGGTCACCGTATGCTCGAATGCTTGCTCCCGGGTACGCGGAGCCTCCTTAACCAACCATTCAGCCACTCGGACGGCTTCTTCACGGAACCACGCTTCACCAGTCAGGCGATGCAAAGCCGGAAAAATGGCATACGGAGCAATGGAGTTGATGACCCTTTTGCCTTCAGCTTGATGTTTATTTTGTTTGACCCACTCCACCAAATATGTCAAGATTTCAGGATTTTTCGTCGCATCGTAGTACTCCAGCATGGCAATAACGCCGACACCAGGTACCCAATCCCACTTGTTAATATCCATTCCCCATTCACCCAGATGATCCTGCTTCATTTCTTGCCAAACCTTATCTGCATACAAATGTAACGTCAATTTAATCCACTCCTTTATGAGGTATAAGCTCAATCCTTATTGTCACTACTCTATCATCTGCTGCTGAGAAACACCTTGGATTTCGTCTTGAAAAAGTGGGGGAAAGTCCAGTGCTAACCATCCGATGAATATAAGGATAAACGCCTTTGGCATCCTTGGAGGCAAACGCGTGTACCGAAAAGGAATCAGAATTTACCTTTTTAAACGGTTATAAATTCCGATAAGCACAAAAAGCCAGCGGTTTTGCCGCTGGCTTTTATGCAATCCTTATTTTAGCTTTCGCGTTTGCTCTTAGGAAGCTGTAAGAGGGACAACTCTTCTGTAGTTAGATTCAACAACTGCTGCTTTAGCATCAGCAGATCATCACCAAACCAGGCACTGGCTGGGCTTCCCTGCCCACGTTTGGTAATGATTCGGTGATGAAGCTGTCCGGTATCTGCTGTGATCACATAGCCGTTTCCCTTGTCACCCGTCTCGTATACGCAAATGAGCTGATTGTCCTCCGTTACCCATAGTGGGCAAGGCCAAATCTTGTTTTTACCCGACCCATATTCGCTACAATCATGTCGCCATAACACCTTTTCTAACTCGGGGTCACAACCCATGATAATATTTTCTTTGGTCGATAGAACAAGGAGATTCCGTTTGTCCAAATAGGTCATCTGAGTGACCCTTTCGCCAAACGCTGTTCTTTTTTCCATCATGCCCGTTTGGAAATGATAGATCAGCACCAGCTTGCCTTTCTCAAGAGGCACATATAAACGATTCGCCTCGTAATCAATGGTTCCTTTGGATAAGAAAAGGTCTTCCTTCCATTCAGCAATCATTTTTTGCGCTGCCAAATCGAAGATAAACGATTTTCTTAAGGTATGCACCGCTAATTTCGTTCCACTTGCATCGAAACGCACATCGTAAATCAAATGGTCTTTGGATCGATAACTCGGTTTGGATTGCTCTCGATCATAGATGATAAGTTCGGTTTTACTCTGACCCTTTTCCGTTACATTAGAATTAAGTGCAACGAAACGTCCATCCTGCGATATATCCAGCGGTGTATAGCCGGGATACTCCTTCAATCTCGAGCTCTGCTGAGCAATGAAGTCAACAATCAGTGGAGTTGCTTTTTTCTTCTGATCCAAATATCCGAATACTGCTAGTCTCCGACCACGATTCACAACAACCTCCATCAGTTCCTGCCTCCCTTCTGAATCTTGTCGAGAATGGATTAGTCTTGTAAACCTCGATACCTTGCTGTTCGCAGTTCCTTCATATAAGGCTCTACTAAGGGCATCTCAGCCTGAATTGCCTGTTTAATGGCCAATTCAATATCATATGGCACGCGCATAAACTGTAGATTAACCGGAGCAAGACTTGATCCTTCGTATTCACCTTCGATAATGCAATAAGATGCCTGTGTCATATCAAGTGGATTGCCCACGCTACCAACGTTAAATAGCGTCTTGCCTTCGATCTGTTGCAGATAAGCATTATGAATATCGCCATATCCGACGATATCTGCTACTATCTGTTGCTTGCATAGATTCGAGTACTCAAATAATGAACGCCGCGAGTCGTGATTATCCCAGGGCTGAATGCGTTCATACAAGCTGCGTGGTGAAGCATGGAACAGTCTGATGTATTTGCCACTCATGAGAAATTCAACCGAAAAGGGCAATGTGCGCAAGTATTCCAGCCGTTCTGGACCAAGAACCTTTTGATGCCAGATCATAGACTCAATTTCACTATCCTTGCAGATAAAATCCTCCCAATTGCCCATAACGGTTTGATCACAATATTTTCGCGTCAAATCAACAGTCAGATCGGAGCTAGGCCCCTTTCCGATCGTATCCCCAAGACAGATGATGCTTGTCACGGCTCGCTTACTGATATCTTCGAGTACGGCCTCGAGAGCCGGTAGATTCCCATGAATATCTGAGATGATCGCAAATCTAGTCACTGCTTCAGCCCCTGTCTTTCCCTTGCTTTCTTATTATTTAACACTGACAACGGCTGTCCTGTACACCTCTTTGTATAAAATCCTTTTAAATGAAGCAAATTCTGCTTCATTAATCGGATAAGGATAGCTCATCATGCGCAGCGCCAGTTCAGCTTGTCCCACTCTTAATGAAGGTTGCACATAATCATAAGCTAGGAGGTGAAATCCCAGCCGTTGATAAAACCCGATTCTTCTCTTAGCCAACACCGTATCAGGCAATTCCACCTCTAACAGGATAGGCTTCTGGTCAATGCCGGAATAACGCCGCATCATTGTACTGCCCAATCCTACTCCCCGCATTTGAGGGGCTACAGCGAAATGCTCGACAAAACGAAACCCAGGAAAACTCCACCCAGCCAGAAAAGCAACAACTTTACCCCGATCATCGACTTCTGTAATCAGCCGATAGAGCGGATTATCCAATAGCGCTCGTTGTCCAGCATAGGTTCTAAATTCAATAGGTGGGAAGGAAGCCTGCATTAATTGATAAACCTCGGCGAAAACCACTGGATTCACGATCTCATGACTACTCTTCATAGCTGCAAGCTCCATTTCTTTTTCACAGCTTTTTCATAGCTTAACCGCTTCACTATTTCTTCTTATTATTTGCGTAGCTCGTCGTATTCTTTTCTGACATAAAGATATAATACCCATTCTCTTCCCAGATCTTTACTCCGCCAAAAATGGCAATCAATCTGTTTTTGTACCATTCCTTGCGTTTTGTGACCATATACATCCTGCCGCCCATTCTTAAACGATTAAAACTCTTCTCAATAAAATGCTTGGGCACGCTGAAATCAACATGATAAGGTGGATTAGAGAGGATCAAGCTAAAGTTGCTCTCTCTCATGTCTTTCAAGCCATCACTTTCCATAACCATGATTCCTTGAACCCCATTGCGTTCAATGTTTTCCTTAGCCAATTCAACAGCTTTTTGCTCGATATCAATCATTACGACGTTCTCTGGGCCAACAAATTTAGCTGCCAAGATCCCTACCACGCCATAACCGCAACCCAAATCTAAGACTTTATCTCCTTCTCTAAAATCAACAAAAGAAAGCATGCTGAGTGTGCCTGGATCTATTCCGTCTGGTGAAAAAACATCCTTTGAGGTTTGAAAGGTCAAATCCTGCTCTTTAATGGTTGCCGTTATCATTTATGTTGACTCCTTTTTAGTGGAAAAGATCTGGCTCTCTTAAGCAAATATATAAGATGAACATAAATCGGAGTCGAGTGTAACTGCGGGGAATGTTTGGACTTCCGGTCGCTGTTGCCCCCAGATTTCTTCAATTGTCGCTATTCGCGGTTGAAATCCGCTGACAAAGGCGATCGCTTCGCTCCTACAGTTCCAAACTTCCCCTCCGTTACTCTCTCTCCTTTCTAGTCCTACTCACTTTATTCTATTCCCGATGTCCAAGCTATTTCGCAGCTTCACATTGATTCAGGCTCAACTGACTGTTGCAGTAGCCAACATGATGTTGGATATGACGAATTTGCATTATTATGACGTCAGCTTTTGTGATTTTATCATAAATCTCACAGGGTTCTAGCAAGCTTGCGTCAGTTAACCTTTCAGATATTCGCGTTACGATCCGACCATACGGAATCAGGACATGACTCAATCTGATTCTTAACCATTTCAATCGTCGGACTCCATTGTCTTTGGACAATTTGCACCATCGTATCCATGCTTATTTATCCTCTGCCTTTATTCTTGAGTACTCCATCAACCAACAATCCTGCAATACACCTTCATGCATTTCATGCTCTTTAAGTATCCTTACCTTCTTTAACCCACATTTCTCGTAACAAGCGATTGCTCGATGATTCCAAGCTTGGGGGTCCATCACAATTCTATCCGCGTTCCTATCATCCATCAGATGCTTAAGCATGGAGGCAACAAGCCTCTGGCCAATTCCTTTATTCCAATATTCAACCTCGCCAATAAATTGATCAGTTCCATAAATGACTTCGGCCATATTCCTGTATCCATATTCACTTCTTGCTTCTTGCTCAACCGGATAATACTGTATGTAGCCAATGGGCTTGCCCTGAAATTCTATGATACATCGCACCACTTTTTTTGCCTTGTAAAAGTGTTCTCTAACCCGTTCCAAGTCATGTGGACGATCTCGACCTTCATAGTATTGAAGAATATGTGGGTCTGATAGCCAGGTGACCAGTAATTCGGCATCTTTATCCTTTAACCTGCGAACCGTCAAATCTTCAGCTTGGTATAACACCATTTCGCCACTCTCCAAAATTTGAGCTTAACCATGAGGCTCAAGCTGTTCATTCAGACATAATTCAAGCATCCATGCCCAAGGCCCATGACCTGACTCCACATTGATATGTCCCACATGTGGAAGCACCACGCAAGGAATTCCTAGAGACATATAATGGGTAGCGTCTGCAAGCGAACAGAACGGATCTGTTGACGAATGAATCAATAAGGACTTGCTTGCCCCATTCACTACTTCGTCTATGTTATCTGGAAGCGGGAAGAAAGTTTGAACAGGGGGGAACTCAATAAATGGAGATGGAGGCGAGACTAGGATCGCCCGCTTCACCTTACGAACCAAAGTGGATGTGGCAACATAATGAAACCAGAGGATACAAGCTAAACTGTGGGCAACAATCGTAA
>JAIMBU010000141.1 GCA_023511325.1 Gorillibacterium sp. | reverse complement strand
GGTAAGGGGTGTAGACATGAAAAGCTTCATTCGCGAAATGCTGAAAAACCGATATTCGTATCTTCTCGTCCTGCCTGCGATGATTTACGTGTTCCTTTTTTCATATGCGACCTATCCGTATCTGCTCATTGCATTTCAACGGTTCAACTATCAGAAGGGTCTTTTTAACAGCGAGTGGGTTGGTCTGGAAAACTTCAGATTTTTCTTCCAATCTAACGATGCCATCAGGGTTACAGTGAACACAATCAAATTAAACGTCTTGTTCTTGATTGCTGTAACCATAGTCGCCGTTTTACTTGCCCTTTTGTTTAATGAAATCAAGAACCGTTTTTTTATCAAATTTGCTCAGACGACGATGATCTTTCCAAGCTTCCTGTCATGGATCATTGTCAGCTACATGATGTACAGCTTTTTTACCATGGACTACGGCGTCATTAACCAATTGCTGAAATTCTTCGGGATGGAACCGGTGAACTGGTATTCCACCGCCAAGGCATGGACGTCCATCTTAGTCGGAATGAAGGTATGGAAGGATGCGGGGATGGCCTCAATTATCTACCTGGCTGCTATCGCTGGTATCGACGGATCGTTGTACGAATCTGCTGATATCGACGGCGCAACGAGATGGCAGAAGATGTTCCGGATTACGTTGCCACTGCTTGCACCGACTATCGCTATTCTTACATTACTGAATCTCGGCAAAATCTTCTACGGTGATTTCGGCATGATCTATGCGATCATTGGAGATAATGGCGTGCTCTATCCAACCACGGATGTTATTGATACTTACGTATTCCGTGCATTGCGGCAAATCGGAGATCCTTCCAACGCTGCAGCGGTAGGATTGTTCCAATCGACGGTGGGTTTGTTGCTTGTATTCATTGCAAATTGGTTCACCCGTAGATTCTTCAAGGAAGGGGCGCTCTACTAATGCGAATCGGAAAACACTTTAGCATAGGTACATTAATGATTTATCTGGCCATTGGGCTATTCTCCCTCGCTTGTCTGATGCCCATGCTTCTGACGGTGATGGTTTCCATTTCGAGTGAGGACAGCATTATCAACCACGGATACAGCCTATTTCCCGACAAATTATCGCTTGATGGCTACCGGACGATTTTCGTCAACAGTGCTCTCATCTTTAAAAGCTATTCGATTTCGATCATCGTTACCTTGGTTGGTTCTACTCTGGCGCTAATCATTACGGCATTAGCCGCATATCCACTGTCCAATCCCAATGTGAAATACCGCAATCATCTGGCGTTGTACTTCTTCATCACCATGCTGTTCAGTGGTGGCCTCGTTCCGTGGTACCTCATGTGTACCAAACTTGGTCTGACTAACAACATCTTCGCCTTGATTATACCGATGTTAATGTTTAATGCATTTAACATGTTTTTGGTTAAGAACTTCATGGAAAGCTTACCAGGTGCCTTACGAGAATCGGCCTACATCGATGGGGCTAATGATCTACGAATCGCTTTTCAAATCTACATGCCGCTTTGTGTACCCGTGCTTGCGACCGTTAGTCTGTTCTATGCCCTAGCTTATTGGAATGACTGGTTTAATGCCATTATGCTGGTCGACAACAAAGAACTCTATCCGCTTCAATATATTCTGTTTCAGCTACGATCGAATATCCAAATGCTGAACATGCTGCCCAACGGCGCAAGTACAGAATTTACATTACCGGCGGAGTCGACCAAAATGGCGACCGTCATCATCACCATTGGTCCGATTGTGTTCCTCTATCCTTATCTACAGCGTTATTTCACCAAAGGTTTGATCATCGGTTCCGTTAAAGGCTGATATATCCCTCGCGAGAGGACATATATAAAATCGATTTTCCATTAGGAGAGGGTCAATTTGAAAAAAGCATCAATGATCTTATTGTCTTGTATGATGTTGGTTCTCATGCTTGCTGGCTGCGGGGGCAGTAATGATTCGAAGGCTACCACTAAACCGGATCCAGCGGTAAGCAACAGTGCAGCTGTCGATAGTGGCACCAAAGAAGAAATCGTCACAATCAAGTACGTTATTCCAGGCACAGAGCCCAAGGAATGGCCAGCTGTTAAAGATGCAGTCAACAAGAAGCTGCTGGCAGATGGCTTGAATGTCCAAATCGAGAAAGTATACATTGATTGGGGTGCATGGGAACAGAAGATCAACCTCAAGCTGTCTACCAATGAAGATTTCGATATGTTTCATGTGATGAACGATATGGTCGGCCTCGCTAACTATGCTGGGCGTGGGGCACTGAAGGATATCACCAAGGAAATCGAGCAATACGGCCCTAACCTGAAAAAAGTTATTCCCGAATCCGTATGGAGCGGCGTGACGAAGGAAGGCAAGGTCTATGGTATACCGGCTTACTGGTATGAATCCTCAGTAGATGGCTCGATTACAGTCAACAAGTATCTGCTGAAAAAGGCCGGAATTACGGCACCGATTACTGATCGTACACAACTCATGAGTGCTATGGAGCAAGTGAATCAGAAGCTTGACATGAAGATGACGATTCCACTTCGTGGTGGCACAGCAGGTCCGGCAGATATTTTCCAACGGACCTATGACAAATATCCGTTCACCGTACGCGATAACATTGCCTTCATCGCTGAAGATGGCATTGTGAAGAATTGGGTCGAAACGGACGAATTTAAGCAAGATACTGCTTGGTTCCGTGAAGCTTACCAGAAGAAGCTGATTAATCCGGACGTACTGACCGTGAAGCAGGAGCAAATCGCTGATCAAATTAAATACGGTAAATACGTGTTTACGCTTGGTACGCCGAACAAGCTATCCGATGTACAGAAGACATATGCAGATGCGACTGATGAAGATTTCGAACTGATCCGTTTGAATCCTGAAAAGCCACATTACCGCATGGTTAATGCCAAGAATATCAACGCAGTTGCTGCAAACAGTAAGCATCCTGCGGAAGCGGTTAAATTCATGAATTGGCTGTACGAGAACCAAGAAAACTACGATCTGTTCATGTACGGTATTGAAGGTAAAACGTACAATAAGGTCGGCGAGAAAGGTCTTGAATCAATTATAGATCCAAGCACCAATATGCCGTTATACCTGCAGGATGACTGGATGATCGGTAACCTGAACTTTATTCGGGTTGACGAAAACTATTTGACCGCTAACAAAGCACTCTACAAAGCGGACCCAGATGCGAAGAATTTCTTCGCTGCCGACTTTTTCTTCGATCCCGCTCCAGTTAAAGCCGAGATGGGTAACGTCCAAGCGGTATTTACATCAGACGTATCACCGATATACCGCGGTGTACTGGACTACGACAAAAACATCAAAGCTACATTGGCTAAGCTGAAATCCGCTGGCATCGATAAGGTACTTGTGGAATACCAGAAGCAATTGGATGCTTATAAGGCAACATTGAAGTAATTATTAAATGGCGGAAGGCCTCTGACCCTAGAGGTCTTCCTTTCTTATGCCGACAGTTATTAGGCCGTCACACCTTACACCATTCGAAGGAGGCTTTACTTTGAACAGATCGAACAGCGCATGGAAGAAAAATGTGGTGAAGTCTTGCGCTACACTGCTTACGGAATATGAAGCAAGCGGCAAAAGCAGCAGTCATCCGAGCAAGCTTATGTTTCAAGGCATTGGAGATCGGGACGTATACAATATAGCAGCTCCGTTTGCGGACGAGGGTGAGCTTGTTATTGTTGGGCGGGTAGAATCGCGAGACAGTGAGCAGGCCGAGATCGTATTCTTTGTCGAGCGACAAGGGATCTGGACGCCACGCGAGGGTGCCCCGGTGCTGACGCTGCAGGACCCCTTTCATACCCGAATCAAGGGAGAGCTTGTGGTGGGTGGCGTAGAGATTTTTCCGCATCCAGAGCGGCCGGGTGATCTAGTTTGGCGCACCGTTTTCTATAAAGGCAGTCACATTGCTGAGCTGAAGCTATTCTTTACAGGGCCGGATGGGATGAAGGATCTCAGACTCGTTGAGCTTGGAGATGGTAGCATTGGTGTATTCACCAGACCACAGGGCGAGAAGGGCGGACGCGGCCGGATTGGCTACTGCCGGATTGCTTCGCTGGATGAATTGTCAGTTCAGTTGATCGACAACGCGCCACTGCTCGAAGAACAGTTTACCCAGGACGAGTGGGGCGGGGGGAATGAAATGCATCTGCTGAAAAATGGGCTAATCGGTGTACTCGGCCATATTGCTTGCTTTGAAGACGGAGAGGATCGCCACTATTATCCGATGGTTTTTGCCCTTGATCCCACTACCGGGCAGCATTCCGCTATCGAATTAATCGCGGTCCGCAGTCGATTCTTACCGGGAGAGGCTAAGCGTAGTGACCTAGCTGATGTGGTTTTCAGTGGTGGGCTCATCCGCCGGCTGGACGGAACCGCTGATTTATATGCGGGCATTAGCGATGCGGAAGCACAACGAATTACGATCACAGACCCTTTTACCAAATATGAAAATGAGGAGCCCTCTTGATGAATATCAATCGCTATGAGAACAATCCGCTTATTACCCCTACAGATGTCAAACCATATCACGAAGGATATGAGGTAATTGGCGCATTTAATGCTGGTATCACCAGCTATAACGGGGAAGTGCTGATGTTGCTTCGCGTGGCGGAGCGGCCGATCAGTCCAAGCGCTAACATCGTGCTGGCGCCAGTCTACAATCCGAGCACCCAAGTCGTTGACCTTGTGGAGCTGCGGACGGATGATGAGCGATACGATTTCTCTGATCCACGATTTGTTCGCGATGTGACGCTTAGCTCTGGCTTTGCGTATTTGACCTCCCTCTCTTATGTCCGGATCGCGCGCAGCAAGGACGGCAGACAGTTCACTGTCGATGACAAGCCGTTTATCTATCCATCCCAGCAGCTAGAAACGTTCGGGATTGAGGATCCACGCGTGACGCAGATCGGCGATACGTACTATATATGTTTCTCTGCCGTATCTCCAGTTGGTATTGGTGAATCAATGGTGTCGACGAAGGATTTCGCTACCATCACCCATCACGGCATGATTTTTGGCCCGGATAACAAAGACGTGCTAATCTTCCCCGAGAAGGTGAACGGTAAATACTATGCCTTGCACCGTCCAACGTTAAAAAGCATCGGGAATCCAGAGATTTGGATTGCTGAATCTGACAATCTACTTTATTGGGGCAATCACAAGCATCTTGTCGGCTTGCGTGAAGGCATGTGGGATAGTGGCCGGATTGGCGGTGGAGCTGTTCCTTTTCGCACGGAGAAGGGCTGGCTGGAGCTGTATCATGGCGCTACGAAGGAGCATCGTTATTGTATGGGTGCTCTGCTGCTTGATCTGAACGATCCAACGAAGGTTATTGCCCGCTCGGATACACCGATTATGGAGCCGGAGGCCGATTATGAGCGAAACGGGTTCTTTGGCGATGTCGTATTTTCCTGCGGTGTTTTGGTAGAAGGCGATAAGGTGTGTATGTATTACGGCATAGCGGACACCTCTATGGCCTGTGCTGAGCTAAGTGTGCAGGAAATCTTGGCTAGTCTGACCTATTATTAATAAAGAATAAAGAGACACGCTAATTCCGTAGCTAAAGCTTTTTACTACATGGCGATTGCGGAGTTCATAACTTTGTATTCAAGGCTGGCGCAATCACGGGAATCATTGATCCGTCACCCATACTTGGACCTGTTCTATACGATTTGTTATTTGCCTTCTGTTCTTCACCGGATGATTGGAAGAAGCTATACTGAGCATTACAGTGCTAATGCGACTGTTATTTAGCAGCGTTCGTTATTTCGGGGGTAGCCCAAACTTTTATTAAGAGAGAGGATATGAGAAATATAAAAGATCGCATTCACTAAGCCAATTGGCCAAGTGAAATGCGATCTTTTCATGTTCTGACAAACAATGCGCTGTATTGAAGAAGCATGTGAACAATAAAAGGCTACCTAAACGAGAGTGCCCGAAGCTGACATGCAAATCGTAGCGTCATTACCTTTTATTGGTCACCTTCAGCTCTGTGCTGGAAAAAGGTTTGTTATTGAATTATGTATGTTTTTTGGATCGATAGCCCCTTTTTGAATTATGTATCTGTGCAGAAACATGTCTCTGGATTCTTATTCGGTTCTCCCTATAAAATGATGCCATCGCAAACAAAATCTAAATTCGAGGTGGATTGTCTTGATGGGCACTAAGGTGGCAACGTTGGGAAAAGTTGTACCCAAACGATCTATATTAAGACGGAAATTATGGAAGGCAAGGTGGTATTACGTCTTCATGTTTCCGGGAATCCTTTACTTTCTGATTTTTAAAATTGCACCCATGTGGGGAATTCTCATGTCTTTTCAAGATTATCAGCCCTCATTAGGCATGTTGAAAAGTAATTGGGAAGGGTTTAAGCATTTCGAGCGGTTGTTTCATTCTCCTGATTTCTGGATGTTATTCCGCAATACATTCGTACTTGCTTTGTATAATCTGGTTATCTATTTCCCAATTACGATCATCCTAGCACTCATATTGAATGAGGTCCGTCATGAAATGTACAAGCGGTTTGTACAAACCCTCGTTTATATCCCCCACTTTCTCTCCTGGGTAGTGGTTGCAGGCATCACGTATTTATTACTCGGATCTGAAGGCCTGATCAATAAGATGGGGGATCTGATCGGTCATGGACGGGTTGACTTCCTGTATAGCCTGGATTGGTTCCGACCGCTGATCATGATGCAAATTATCTGGAAAGATGGGGGCTGGGGAACGATCATTTTACTTGCTTCACTTGCCGGAGTGAATGTGAGCTTGTACGAAGCAGCCAAGATTGATGGTGCTTCACGGTTAAGAATGATTTGGCACATCACACTTCCAGCCATTCGGGGAGTAATTG
>JAIMBU010000140.1 GCA_023511325.1 Gorillibacterium sp. | reverse complement strand
GGCAAATGGCAGCGTAGCAATTATGGTAACCGCGAGACTTATGATTACGATTATCCGCGAACCCATTCGGTCAGCCAATCCACCAATCCAACTTCTGGTCAATAACATGCCAACTCCTTGCGGAATCAACAAAAGTCCGGTATTCAAAACGCTCTCACCACGCACCTGCTGGTAGTATAAAGGGATAAGCAGCAGGGCTCCGTTCAAGACCATGCCTGAAATAAAAAGCATAACATTTGAAGCAAGAAAATTGCGCGATTTAAACAGGCGTAGATCAAGTAACGGCGATTTTTTCGTGAGTAAGGTATAGACAATAAATGCAGCCATGAGAACCAGGCCGATCAACAGCGGAACGATGCTGCCATTCTTGCTAATTTGAGAAATCCCGAAAATGAGCATGGCGAATGAAGGAGACAACAGTAGGAGACCGATCACATCGATGGGCTGTTTGCTGTTGGAAGGCTCATCATTTGGTATTCCCCACCCGGCCAGTAATAGAGCGACGATAGAGATTGGAATATTAACATAGAAAATCCACTGCCAGCTTAAGCTGGTTACAATAACCCCACCCAGCACAGGGCCGAGAATCGGTCCCAGCAAAGCGGGTATGCTGATAACGGACATGATCCGTCCAAGATTGCGGCCGCCGGATATCTGCACAAGTATGGTCTGCAAGGTCGGTATCATTAAGCCAGCGCCAATTCCTTGGAGAAGCCGGAAGCCGATCAGACTGCCGACATTCCACGCTTGAGAGCACAGAACGGAGCCTACCATAAATATGATGAGTGAAAACATGTATACCTTTTTTCCACCATAACGTTTGTTGGCCCAGCCCGAAACCGGTACCGCCAAACCCATTGCCAGTATATATCCTGTAATCACCCACTGGATGACTGAAACGGTGCTTTTCAGATCCATCGTAAGTGTTTTTATAGCCACATTAATCATTGTGGAATTTAATTGGGATGTGAGAGCGCCGAATACCAGAATGATGGCTACCTTAAACACCATTGGATCAAGTTTTTCTTTCTGAGGCTTTGCAACAGTTGTTTTATTTTTAGCCATGTGGATGTGTCCTTTCATATTTTCCTATTTTAAGGTACGGACCGTTCCGTATCTTATGAAAGTATGATATATTATATCCACTCCCATTGCAATAGAAAAATGATAAGGACTTTATGTAAAAGAAGGCGATAAATAGGAATGAGAAAAAGAGCTGGAGTTCCCAGCTATCTGTAATTAATATATCTGTTAATTGAAATTTTTGTGAAACAAAAAGGATATGATAAACTCTAAGTATACTTTTGAGTGAAAATAATCTGAAATAATATTAATTAGGAGAAACGCGATGAGTAAATACAACATCCATAGTGATTTTAGTAAATATGAAAACACGAAGCTTCCCTTATCTCCATTGCTATTGCCACTGATCAATATGCTTATAGCGAGCAGTGTGAATAAAATAAAACCACCTGAGGGTGTGAGTGCAACAAAAAAGCAGATTCCAGGCTATCAAAATGGAATGATCGAGCTGATCATTTATGAACCAAAGGATATTGAAGCAAACGCTCCTTGTCTTATTTATTTACACGGAGGAGCCTTTGCCTTAAAAGCAGCACCCTATCATAAGAATTTAGTCTGTGAGTATGCCTTAAAGACACCTTGTAAAGTGATTTTTGTTGATTACAGGTTGGCGCCTAAATATGCTTTCCCCGTTGGTGTTGAAGATTGCTATGCTGCATTTGAATGGGTTTGTCAAAATGCGGAAGGACTTGGCATTGATAAGAATAGAATAGCGCTTGGCGGAGATAGCGCAGGTGGTGCGCTTGCTGCTGCTGTCAATCTAATGGCTCGGGATCGAAAAGCTCCTGGTATTTGTTTTCAAATGCTCATTTATCCGGTAACAGATGCAAGACAAATTACGGAATCGATTAAAAAATATATAGATACGCCTATGTGGAATTCCAAACTAAATGAGAAAATGTGGAAATTATACCTCAAGGATGGCGTACATCATAACAGAGAATATGCATCTCCTATGGAGGCAGCCTCTTTAGAAAATTTGCCCGATTCCTATGTTGAAGTTTCAGAGTTTGACTGTTTACGGGACGAAGGGATTAATTTTGCCGAAGCCTTGATGGAGAATGGTATTCATGTTGAACTGTATAAGACAAAAGGAACAGTTCATGGGTTCGATATTGCCGAAAAAAGTGAAATTGTCCTTCAGAGTGTAGCGCGAAGAATAGAGGTCTTGAAAAAAGCCTTTAAACCCATAGAACCTGAATGAGTCTTAAGTGGTGTTAGTGCTTGCTTGGACTCTTTTTTTAAATATAGTTATGGCCTATTTCCCAAGCTTATAAAAAAGAACCCTCCATTCTCCTGCGAGCAGGTAGAACGGAAGGTTCTTTTCGTTGTTTATCTAATGAGGTGACGCAGTCGTTTATTCAAACTAGACGGCGTGCTTTAGACCTCCATCTTCTGTGCCGAGTACAACCGGTGGTAAAGTCCCTGCTGCGCCATCAGTTCGTTGTGAGAGCCACTTTCGGCGATGCCTTTGTTCCAGACGTACATGATGCGGTCGCAGTTCTTTACCGTGGATAGACGGTGGGCAATGATGAAGGAGGTGCGGCCCTTGAGCAACTCGTTCAGGCCCTGTTGCAGCAGACGTTCCGTCTTCGCGTCGATGGACGAGGTAGCTTCGTCTAGAATGAGAATACGCGGATCAGCCAGCAGTGTGCGGGCGAAGGAAATCAACTGCCGCTGCCCCTGGGACAGCTTGGAGCCGCGTTCGTTGACCTCGGTGAGATATCCGTCCGGGAACTCGCGGATGAACTCGTCGGCGCAGACCGTCTTCGCGGCGGCGATAATCTCCTCCTCGGTGGCATCCAGCTTGCCGTAGCGGATGTTGTCGAGAATCGTACCCGAGAAAATGAAGCTATCCTGCAGCATGATACCCATCTGGCTACGTAGAGAGCGAAGGCTAACCTGGGAAATATCATGCCCATCGATCCGGATCTGCCCGTCGGTGACGTTGTAGAAGCGGGAGATGAGATTGACCACTGTCGTCTTGCCGGCACCAGTGGGTCCGACCAGGGCGATGCTTTCACCCGGCTCTACCTCGAAGGACAGGTTCTCAAGAATATTGGTCCCCGGATCATAGGCAAATGTGACGTTGTCGAAGGTTACCCCTCCCTGGATGGGCGGCAGCTCTTTGGCGTCTGTCACATCGCTGACCGTCACCGGCTCATCTAGGGTTTCAAAGATTCGCTCCAGATAAGCGACGGCGTTGATAAAGCTGTTGTACAAGTTAGAGAGATTCAGGATCGGCTGCCAGAACCGCGCCGCATAGCTGCTCATGGCGAGGATGACACCAAAGGTCACGGTCCCTGGGCTCAAGGCCAGCAGGCCCACCAGATAGATGGAGGTGGTGACGATGGTGGACAGATTATCCACTGAGAACGGCACCAGATTGTTCAAATAGACGGCACGCATCCATTCCTTACGGAAATTACCGGACAGTCGAGTGAAGATTCCCTCATTGTGCTGCTCGCGAGTGAAGATCTGAGTGACGCGAATGCCGCTGATGCTTTCCTGCAGGTAGGCATTGAGGTTGGAGCTCTTATTGGACACCGCTTGCCAGGCCCGCCGCTGTCGCGTTTTAATCAACAGCATGACGCCGAGGAATACGGGTAGCCCTGCCAGAATCACTAGGGAAAGCTGTACGTTGACAGCAAACATGAAGATGGCGATGAAGATCAGATTGACGATTTCGAGAATGAAGTTAATGATACCGTTGCTCAGTACATCCGACACGGAATTGACGTAGTTGACGACGCGGATGAGAATTTTGCCCTGCGGCCGGTCATCGTAATATTGGAAGGGCAGCTCCTGCAAATGCTTGAACAGGTCTGTGCGGATTTCGAAAATAATTTCCTGTCCGACTCGGGTCATGATCCGGGAGCGGATGGTGGCTAGAATGACGCTGATGAGGATGGTGGCCAGCATCAGCAGCGACCAGCCCACCAGCCCGGAAGCATTCTGGTTCGGAATTGTCACGTCGATGACATGCTGCATGATAAGCGGCGCGGTCAGGGCGATACCCGCTGACAGGGCACTTAGCGCGAAGGCGAGCAGCATCGGCTTCTGCTGTTTGCGGATGTAGACCATCGCTCGGCGGAAATGGCGGATGTCAAACGGCGATTCCAGATTTTCGTCGACGTCAAATTTATTACGAGTTGCCATGGGCGTTCACCTGCCTTCCAATGCCCTCGTTCTGCAGGACAAATACATCATAATAATAGCCCCGCTTGGCCAGTAGCTCGGCATGGGTACCATCCTCGATCACGCGGCCGTTCTCCAAGATAAGGATGCGGTCGGCTGCTGCGGTGGTGGACACCCGCTGGGCAATGATGATCTTGGTGCACGGGAAGTCCAACTCCCGCAGGCTTTGCTGAATATGCTCCTCGGTCTCCAAGTCGACGGCTGAGGTAGTGTCGTCCAGAATCAGGATGGGCGGACGAACCGCCATGGCTCGGGCGAGAGCGATCCGCTGTTTCTGACCGCCCGACAGGCCGACCCCCCGTTCACCAACTACGGTGTCATAGCCTTGCGGCATCCGGGTGATGAATTCATGGGCGGCAGCTAAACGAGCAAAGGCGATCGTCTCTTCCTCCGGTAGCTCCGGAACGCCATAGGCGATGTTGCCGTCGATGGTGTCGGAGAACAACAGCACATCCTGAGTAGCGATGCCAATGTTGCCCCGCAGCTCATCCAGTTCTAGCTTCCGCACATCCACGCCGTCCACCAGCACACGGCCTTCCGAGACATCGTAGAAACGCGGGATCAGGTTGATGAGAGAGGTCTTGCCCGCGCCGGTGGCACCCATGATGGCAATGGTTTCTCCTGGCTCCACGGTGAAGCTGATGTTATCCAGCACCTTCGTGCTGTCGTATTTGAAGCTGACGCGATCAAAGCGGATGGCGCCTTTGTACCGTCTTGTACCAACCGGCAGATGCTTGTTGGCGATTTCGGGATGGGCGTAATACACTTCCATGATCTTGGTGACGCTGGCGAAGAAACGCTGGAAATCGTTGATGATGATACCGATGTTCCGCATCGGATTGGAGAGGCCCCAGATCAGTGAGGAAAAGGCGGCGTACTCCCCGAAGGTGATGCGGCCGTTCATGACGAAAAGCCCGCCGGCCAGCAGCAGGATCACATTGAAGCCTTGGGCGAAGGTTTCCAGATATGGGAAGTAATCCAGCCAGACGAGGGCGGCTTTCTTGTTGGCGGTGGAGTAATTGACATTTTTCTCAGTAAATTTCTCGATCTCGTATTCCTCGCGGGCAAAGGCCTTAACTACTCGGTTGCCAGCGATGTTCTCCTGAGTGATCGTGTTGAGCTGGGACAGCCGTTCACGCAGGTCGACGTACATGGGCCGCACATGCTTCGCGAACAGATACGCCACCACCAGGATGAATGGCGACAGCAGCAGTAGCCATAGCGTTAGCTCGGAGTCGATGGTGAAGAAAAACACCACCGCTGCCACAAAGATTGTCAATGATTCAATGATGGTCTTGATGATCCACGCGAGTGAGTGTCGGACCATATCCAGATCGCCAGTCATCCTGGTCATGAGATCACCGGTTCGGTTCTGGTCGTAATACCGCATGTCCTGTCCCTGGATTTTGTTGTACAGATCAATGCGGACCCGGTAAAGCATGTTTTGTGAAGATTTCTCATACTGGATGCTGGTATAGTAGGCCATACCCGAGCGCAACAGGGAAAAGCCGATCATGGCCAGGCACAGCCAGATCAACAAACTCCGTTCCTGAGCCAAATTCTGAGCCGCATCCTTACCGACGATGAAGGTATCGACGATCTGCTGGCCGATGTACGGATTAACGATCGTAAGCGATGAGACGATCACCGACAGACAAAGGGCGATAATGTACCGCGCCCGATCCCCCTTCAGGTTCTGCCAAAGCCATTTAAGTTGAAACACCTGATCACCTGTTTCTGTTGGTTTCCACTTGCTGCACTCTTCTGCTCGCCAAGCTCTCGAAAAACTAAAGTGATTATACCACTTGCTTTCTCCGGGGGGAACCGATTATTTTGCATGCAAAAAGAATAAGCGTAAATAGCCCCCATCTTGAAAAAGAGTGAGGACTCAAGTAATCAATTTTAAAATAAGTGACAGAATATTATGATGCCGCTGCTGCGGTAGATGGTGGAGAACATGTACTAAGGGATGGTTCTCTATTAGCGTAACGCTACCCTTCAATCAACAAACAGAAAACTTGACAATCGTATCCATTAAATATATTCTATATATGAGCATATGTTCATATATAACTATAGAGGAGATTACATAAATGAATAGTAATCAACACACATTTTTACAACTAGAAACAGTTGAGTACGTTTCGCGAATATTTAAAGCATTAGCCGACCCGACACGGATTAAAATTTTGCATTTGCTTTCCGAAGAAGAATGCTCGGTGAATCATATTACTGAAGTATTGGAGCTTTCTCAATCCGCTATTTCACACCAATTGAGCATGCTTCGAAATTTACGACTGGTCAAACAAAGACGGGAAGGAAACACTATCATTTATTGTTGTGATGACAACCATGTTATCTCGCTTTTAAAACAAGCAATCAGTCACTGCGAACACCAATAAAGGAGGAATTTATATGCATAGCCATAATCACGACCATCATGATCATGCACAGCACAATCATCACAATCATGATTTAAGCAAGGAAGGGAATAAAACGGGGTTAACGATTGCCCTAATAATCACCTTTGGCATTATGTTTTTGGAGTTCTTTGGAGGACTTTTTACCAACAGTCTGGCCTTGCTGTCAGACAG
>JAIMBU010000139.1 GCA_023511325.1 Gorillibacterium sp. | reverse complement strand
TTTGCGACACAACTCCACCCGCTCGAACGCAGGGGTTTTGCCATCCAGATAGAAGAACGGCACCCCCTGAACCCCCAGCTCCCGCCCGATGATACCCAGCATTTCCGTAAATTGCGAAAAGATAAGCATCCGCTTACCCGCACTACGGCATTCCTCCACGAGCTCCAGCAACTGCTCGAATTTAGCTGAGCTTCCGGTATATCCTTCAACGAAAAGCGCAGGGTGACAGCATAATTGGCGAAGTCGAGTTAATCCGGCGAGGATTTTGATCCGATTTTTCTGAAAGCTCTCCTCGTTCAGATGCTTGACGGTCTCCTGCTGCAACTTTGCCAGATAGGCTACGTATAGCTTTTTCTGCTCAGGCAGTAGCTCGGACGCTTGCAGCGTCTCGATCTTGTCAGGCAACTCCTTAAGCACATCCGTCTTCAACCGCCGCAGCAGGAAGGGACGAATCCGTCTGGCTACCGTGTCCCTTGGGAGCTCGCTAAACGCCCTTCTTCCGGGAAACAATTCCGGAAATACGGCGTCGAATATCGACCATAACTCCTCCAGCCGATTCTCCACAGGGGTTCCGGTAAGCGCGAAGCGGTACTTGGCGCGAATCTCCTTGACCGCTTGAGCGGTCTGTGTCGTATGGTTCTTAAACATCTGTGCTTCATCTAGAAAGAGAGTATGAAAGGCTTTGCTGGCATACCAAGCGATATCCCGCCGCAAAAGCGGGTAGGAGGTGATGATCACATCAACCTTGGAGATATTCTTCAATAAGCTGTCGCGCTCAAGCTTACTCCCATCGGTGATTACGGTACGAAGCTCTGGTGCAAATCTGCGGAATTCATTCTGCCAGTTATACACCAACGAAGCAGGGGAGACGATCAGCGCAGGTAGCTTCTCAGCACGAATATCCGGTAACACCGAGACGAGAAAAGCAATGCTTTGCAGCGTTTTGCCTAGTCCCATATCGTCTGCGAGAATCCCCCCAAAGTGGTAATGAGCAAGTGTCTTCAGCCATTGATAGCCATAGACCTGATAATCTCGCAGGATATGCGTTAAATGCTCGGGCACGGGAAAGTCCAAATTATCTGGGTTGCGCATATTTTCCAGGAGTCGGCGAAATGATTTTCCCAGCTTAATTGAGCTTCCCAGTTTCTCCGCATCGATCAGATGCAGCCCACGGACAATGGGAAGACGCAGCTGTGCCCCCTTAATATCACGCTGACGAATACCCATCTCATTGGTGAAACGGGCGATCTCCGCAAACTCTGCTCCTTCAAGCGGCAATAGCGAGCCATCAGGCATTCGGTGATACTTCCGCTTTTCTTCAAGTGATGCCAGTAATCCACGGATTTCCGCGTCTGGAATCCCATCCATATCAAAGCGGAATGCTAACCAGTCCGTGCGTTCATCTACATCCACTGTTATTTTGGGGGCGTTAAACCCCGTGTGAAGTTTAGCTTTCACCGCAGTCGTCGCATAGACCGTAAGTAGCTTTTCCAGCTTCGGAACGATGGAGTACAAGAAATCGTACTCTGCTTCCTCATCATCGGTGAAATAACCACTCTCTGTCTTGCCAAAGGCGGTCTGCTCCATATAATCGAGAATGAGCCGCTCCTGATCCCCGTCCCGCAGGAGAATACGGTCACTTCCTCGTGCCTGTCCATCTCCCTCTAAGGGATTGATTACAATGTCACCGTATTGAAACTCTAGCCCAGCAAGTAGCCGATCCTTCACCCGATCCAAATAAAGCTTGGCCTTTAGCGGCGTTTGTAGCATCCGCGCGGATACTACTTGGGCAATATGAACGCTTCCGAGCTTCATTAGCCCCGGTAGCACCTTCTCCATAAAAGGCTCCATCTGCTCTGCTGGAATCCGAATCTGCTGCTTGCGGGAGGACTCGAGCATCTGCTTCAGCTCAGAAAGCCGTTTTCCCTGTTCATGAGGCATCCGCAATAGCTTGCCTTCGAAGAAAGCAATGCCATAGTCCTCCATAACCGTGATCTGCTCTAGACCATGAATATCCAGTTGATAGCCTTCCATCTGCCCCAATCCCGTTTGGTCAAAGGTGAACTGTAGTGGTAATGCATCATCGGACATATGAATACCGTTATAGGTATGCCCTTTAAGCTGAAGCAATAACGAAGGCACTTGCATCAGCAGTGGCAGAAGACTCTCCCAGGCGATAGGCGGAATCAACAGCACCCGGTCCCCGCTGATACTGTTTGCATGCGAATAATAGATGCTCGCCGTCTCCCGATACAATTTCTCATTATGACTAATCTCGATTAACTGCTGGAGGACGGCATCTGTTTCTTTTTGAAAGCTGTATAGCTCAGGATCATAGGTAAAATGTTTGGAGAAGACGAAGGATTCCCTTTGCTTGATTCGCTCGAGGAGTTCTCTTATCTTCTGCACAATATAGAGTCGCTTAGTTCCAACCCTCAGCTCAATACCAAGCATCTGCTTGCGGAAACCGTAAGCAAGGCTGCTCAGGGTTATCTCTACATCGAGCGGGGTTCTGGAATCAAAAAGCGGTCGGGTCCTGCTTGGGCGCAACGGTTTATCCCCAAACAATCCTAGCACACTGCTCATTAGTTGTAGATCTCCAGCCGATATCCCCGCATGTCCAGTGACGGAAGCAGCGAATTCAGGCTTGAGCAGCCCCCTGCCGCTTACAGATGAACGGGACTCTGCCTGGAGGATGGACGTAACCGTATGAACCGGCGTTCGTTCCCCTTGCTCGATCCCATGGATATTCAAGAGAACGGCGGCAATATGTTTGCAGTAATTATCGTAGTTAAGGAAGGCGGGACAGGTGCAGGTCGCATCTACATCGCCATTATCATCAATCTCAATCGTCACCTCATAAGAGTTACTGCCCTTCACGTTAGCTTCATAGGAAAGGGTTTCCTCATCATAGCTCATAAACGTTACTTTTCTGGCGTTATAGTAGGCTTCTCCTCTTGCGTAAGCGGTTTGGCCGCACAACAATTTAATGACCCGTTTGGTCAAATGAAAGCTCATTGCCGTGCTCCTTCCTTCTCTGTGAGAATTTATTAAACCTTCACCTCTAATTCTTCATAATACCAGAATAGAAGCAAAAAAACCTCTTGCTGTCCATTTACCCTCTGTTTACCCCGAACCACAAACCAGTCTCCACCCGTTTTCTAGCTTCACTCCTACTAGCCAGTCTCATCAAATTCATTGTTCTTCTTGTCTTTATTTGCTAAAATAACTTCATTAAATCTATCGGGAAAGCCGGGATATAGATCATGGAACGGATAGAGACCAGCTTTAACACCAAATGCGTGCATACAGGTAATGGCATCGATAAAGAAACGGGGGCAATTCGCCGTCCTCTCACCATGGCCAACAGCTACAAGCTTCCTGAGGACGCTTCGACCATGAACTGGAGTAGTCCCGATCAACTTGTCTACACCCGCAATACATCCGCTAACCAAATTTACCTTCAAGAAAAACTAGCCGCGCTTGAAGGCGGCGAGGATTGTGTCGTTCTAGCGACTGGTGTTGCCGCCCTCTCTGGTCTGTTCTTCACCTTCTTGGATAAGGACTCCCATGTGATCTGCTCCGACGTATCGTATGTGGCCGTCTATCGTCTGCTGAATGAATACTATCCAAGCAAATACGGCATCGAGACAAGTCTAGTAGATACCTCCAATCTCGATGAAGTACGCAAAGCGGTACGGCCCAACACCAAGCTGATCCATATCGAAACACCAGGCAATCCAACGACACGGATTAGCGATATCGCTGAGATCGCCGCAATAGCCAAGTCGGTTGGTGCGTTGCTCAGTGTGGACAGCACCTTCGCTTCTCCCTATCTCCAGCGACCACTTGAGCTAGGTGCTGATCTGGTTGTGCACAGCCTGACGAAGTATATCAATGGTCACGGGGATGCGATGGGCGGCGCAGTTATCGGTCGCAAAGCTCTAATTGACCAGATCAAACGGCAGGCCATGGTCAATCTTGGCGGCGCCATCAGTCCCTTTAATGCCTGGCTGATTATGCGTGGAGCGGTTACACTCCCATTGCGGATGAAGCAGCATAGCGAAAGCGCGATGACGATCGCTGAGTTCCTTGAAGCTCATCCTGCCGTTGCTTTTGTCGCCTACCCCGGACTTCGCAACCATCCTCAGCATGAAGTGGCCAAGAAACAGATGACCGCTTTCTCCGGTGTCCTTTCCTTTGGCCTTAAGGCTGATGCCGATACACATAACCGATTTGTGAACAGTCTTCAGTTGATTACACCCGCTGTATCCGTCGGTCATGATGAAAGCCTGATGGTTTTCGTCGGTCCAGACGATGAACGAAATCACCTTTACCCGGTTAGCTTTGCCAACGGTCATCTCCGCTTTAGCATCGGCTTGGAAGGTGCTGACGATATCATGGCTGATTTAAAGCAAGCACTAGCCGCAGTCGGATTATAGCCATTACCAGCTCGGCATCACAATCATCTATCCCTAGAAACATAAAACGGGAGCGAACCGGCTCATCACTTCACCGGTCGCTCCCGTTTTACGATTATGCGTTAAAACTGATCATCCTCGAGTTCCCAGCTAGCCACGTATTCCGTGTGGGTATCAGGAATCGCAACGATCGGAGCGTTTATCTTCCATGTACCCGTAAGGTTCGCCGCTTTACAGGCAAGCTCAAAGTGACAGAAGGCAATCCCCATATCCACCCGTTGAATGTCGTAACTCGCATTCTCTTTGGTGTAGCCAGGTGTATGTGCCAAGTAAAAATGAACCTGTTTGCTGTCTGCTGACATAACCACTCGCCAAGGCTGCTTGTTCGAGGCTGATGGCGCAAGCCGTACCATATCCAGAGGCGTGGCTGCCCAGTCTGCGGCTTCCTTCGTCAGCTTAGTGGCGAAGCTGTCTGCATAGTAGAGATCCTCCCACTCCTTCTTTCGGTCAGCTTTGACCACATAACGCAAGGTCTTATCGAACAATAGCCGCTGCTTATCTCGCGGATAGCCAATCGGCGTAATGCAAGGAACGACCTCATCGCCACGAAGATTAATTTCCTGTTCAAAAGAAGTGCGGGTAAAGGTCCCGCCCAGCCAGCAGGTTCCGATATTCATTTCGGTGAGAAACAAAACCATTTTTTCAAATATATATCCGAACTCAACCATCGCCCACGGTGAATTCTCACTTATTCCGACAATATAGGCTTGGGGATTCTTGATGAATCCATAGGTGCCCAACTTAATTCCCTTATTGGTCACACCAGCGGTCACCTGAATGATTTGCAGCTTTACCTCTCCACCCATAAATCCAAGAAGATTCTCAGGCTGCTGCAGGTAGTCTTCAATCCGCTGAAAGTCCTGCTCAGTAAGGCCACGTGGCTCAAACGTGCGGACCGATTTACGCTTCTGGATCGTTTCAATAATTGTCTGCTTCTGGATCATAATCTCCATCTCCCGATTCTGCTTTTACTATAAAGCACAGGCCCCTGCTCCTTAAACAGGATCATAGGGCCTTGATCAATGAACGGCTTATATGACTAGAAATTGAGCATCCTGATTGCAGTCACGTTCCTCACAACTTGGTGGCGGATCCCAAGCAGCAAAATGGGTCTTTTGTAAATCCACCACATCTGGGGCTTCCTCATATTCATCGACAAAACGGTCAATCGCTATCTCCACATGTTCTTTGCATACACAGTACATTTTATTCCTCCAACCTTCGTTGCTTCTTTCGCCTGCTGCTCATTCCACCTCACCCAAGTGAGACTGGAGCGATTATCTCGCCCGTTGCTCATTCCAACTCACCTAGGGTAAGGGTAAGGGTTAATCGCTCCCCATTACGGTAGTAGGTTACGGCGAGTTTATCGCCAATCTTCTTACTGTTGAACAAGTATTTACGCAGCTCCATTGTGCTGTTCACTTTGCTGTTATCCAGTTTCACAATAACGTCACTGGTTTTTAGTCCGGAGGTCTTCGCGGGGTCTGCTACATCTGTCACAATCACACCTGTGTCTACTCCCTTTGGTAGATTAAGCGTCTCAAGTCCGCTTGAGAAGGCTTGAACATCCTCGGAGAATATACCCATCTTCGGGCGTTTGATCTTATGATCGCGCACTAAAGTATCCAATATGGGAACCACGATGTTTGCCGGGATGGCAAAACCAAGCCCTTCTACACCGGCACTCGCGATCTTCATGCTATTGATGCCAATAACCTGCCCATCCAGATTAATCAATGCTCCACCACTATTTCCTTGGTTAATCGGCGCATCGGTCTGAATGACCTCCATCTCCCACTGCACATCTCCATCTTTACCAAGATTAACCGGAATGGTCTGTTGGGCCGAGCTAATGATTCCAGCCGTTACTGTATGTGAGAAGCTTAATCCCAAGGGGTTGCCAATCGCAATAGCGGTTTCTCCTGGCTTAAGTTTATCAGAATCACCAAATTCGGCAAACTTCTTGATCCCGGCAACATCGATAGATAGAACCGCAAGGTCGGTATAGCTATCTTTTCCCACAACCACAGCCTTACGCCGATCACCCTCTGCCAGAACAACCTCAAACGAGTTACCCTCTTCAATCACGTGATTGTTGGTAACAATTAAGGCTCGATTGCCATCCTTACGAAAGATGACTCCAGAACCCATGCCCATATCTGAAACTTTACTTTCTTCCTTAAGCATCGTGATAACACTAACGACCGTCGGTTGAACAGCGTTGACCGCAGAAACTTTCCTCTCATCACTTGAGATATTGGGAGCAGCCGCTATAGCGGCTGGCACTAAATCCTGGTCCGTTAAGCGATAAAACAAGATCGTAAGAGAGGAACCGATTACCAAAGCAAGAACGACCACAAGGGTGAGGAGCACAAATAAGGGCTTACGCCCTGCTATAGAT
>JAIMBU010000138.1 GCA_023511325.1 Gorillibacterium sp. | reverse complement strand
ATCATGTAACCCTGGTGCGAAGCTAGGAAAGTCCATATTTGGCGAAGAGGGGCAGATCCTCCTCGCCACAGGTGTGGAAATAACGGAAAGATTGATAGCACGGCTGGTGCAGTATGGTATTCACTATATTTATATCCAAGATCCGTTAACCGATGATATTGTCATTGAGAATGTGATCAGCGACGAAACCAGACGAATGGCTACACAAACCATTCGTGTGGAGTTTCGCAAGCTGATGACGAATTCTTTAAGGTCAACAAAAGCAATTTCTCCTCCTGATCTCGCTGCCGCTTTTCGTCCATTGGTGAACGGCTTGATCGATGAACTACTTGCATCTAAACAGGCGATGATCATGCTAACAGATATGCAAGTAACGGATCTTTACTTATTTCAACACTCCTTAAATGTGTGTATTTATGCGACTCAACTTGGTATGTGCTACGGGTATAATAGTAATGATCTATTCGCCCTCAGCTTGGGAGCACTGATGCATGATATTGGGAAAACCATGGTGAGTAAAGATATTCTCTTTAAGCCAGGCAAGCTTACAGATGCGGAATATGAGCAGATGAAGAAGCATGCGGAATACGGATTCGAGATGTTGCGGGGGATGCCCGGTATTCCGCTTTTGTCGGCACATTGTGCCTTTCAACATCATGAAAGAATGGATGGTAGCGGATACCCGCGAGGGTTAAGAAACAATGAGATCCATCATTTTGCCCAATGGACGGGAATTGCAGATGTATTTGACGCGATGACAACCAATCGGGTATATCGCAAGTCTATGCTTCCTCATGAGGCGGTTGAGGTGCTATATGCAGGGTCTGTTCATCAATTTGATCGTGATAAGCTCGCTCTATTCCGCGACAAGATTGCCATTTATCCCTTAGGTGTTGAAGTGACACTATCTACAGGGGAAGTTGGCGTGGTGGTAGATTTGAATGCCAACATTCCGCATCGACCTATTGTTAGAGTTATCGAGGTAGATGGGGGACCTGTTCGCGCACCCTATGAGATTGATTTATCTAAGAAACTCTCAATTATGATTGTAGATGTCAATGGAAGTAATAGTCGCTGATCAAGCATTTCTCTATTGTTTCTCCAAGGGAAACCTTTACGCTGGAACAATAGTAGCCTATTTGGCATTATTTTCTACATATTTAGACTTATTCGTTTCTTGCCGCAGTTAGCAAGGAGTTTTTATTTTGCCTGAAAGTACGTTACAATGAGTAAAATAAACCAATTTAGGAGGCGGAAAGATTGCCGCAGCCCATATTCAACCAGATTAAGGATCCATGGGATCCGATTCACTCGATAACCAGCTACGGCCGGCATGTACTTACTAGTGTAGAAATGACGGTAACTAACCTGTGCAATATGCGCTGTGAGCACTGTGCGGTTGGTGATGTGTTAACCACTAAAGAGGAAGCAAGACTCCCGATGTTGCTGATATTAAAGCGCCTTGATGAAGTAGAACATCTTGAGACGATCAGCCTAACAGGAGGCGAGCCATCCTTTAGTATGGATGTCTTAAAGGAAACCGTTCTTCCTCTGCTGAAGTATGCCAAGAACCGGGGGGTTAAGACCCAAATGAACTCTAACTTAACGCTTGAGCTTGCGCGTTATGAGTTAATTGCCCCCTATGTCGATGTTATGCATACCACTTTTAATTATACAAGTGTTGATGATTATCATGGAGTTGGATTTACCCGTTTTGGTCGAGATATTAGTAGAGCGGTTGTCAGTGGCATGTATGAACGCATGATGAACAATACGGTTGCGCTAACTAAGGGTGGATTGTTTGTGTCCGCTGAATCGTTAATCAACTTTCGTACGCATGAGAAGCTTGGTGCCATCCATCATTTAATAGCAGAGATGGGCTGCCAACGGCATGAAGTGAATCCGATGTACACGAGCGCCTTCGCAACAAGCCTGCAAGAGTTGCCACTAAGTGATGTTACGAAGTCTATCCACCACCTTCTGGATGCTCGACATCCCAATGTTCAGTTGCTATTCGGCACACTTCCGTTTTTTGCCTGCAGCGATCATCCCGATGATTTGAACTTGCTCCAACGTTTGAGTCAAGATCCGAATGTATCGGTACGCAATGATCAGGATGGTAAGAATCGGCTTAATTTTGATCTTTTTAATGGTAATGTACGAGTTACAGATTTCTCTGATGTGCCGCCTGTCGGAAACATACACAACGACCGACTGGACGATGTATTCGGGCAATGGCTCGATCATTCGCTTTCACGTTCAGTAAGCTGTCATTGTCCAAAAGCATCCTGTACCGGACCTAATCTGCTCGTCTCTAAGATGTATTATTCAGGAATAGATTTCACCAAACGAATCGCTAAGGATCTAACCACAGAAGCTGCTTATAGCTGAGATAAAAGCTGCCAATACTAGATTTTATAACGACTGTCTCATCACCGGACTCATTATAAACAGTACAGAATCTTTTATAGAGACAAAGATAGGGAGAATCGAAGCATGAGCCTAGATTTGCAATGGGGAAGAATTGGTCTAAATTTGCTCTTGGTATTGTTCCTGGTCGGAATCAATGCTTTTTTTGTAGCAGCAGAGTTTTCTTTGGTCAAAATTCGCCGGACGAGACTGCAGGAATTGGTCAGCCAAGGTAATGGTAAGGCAAAACATGCAATGATTGTAACCGATAAACTCGATACGTATTTATCCGCATCTCAGTTAGGTATAACCCTTGCTTCTCTGGGTATTGGGTATATCGGCGAGCCTGCAATTGCCGAGCTTATTTTTGAACCGCTGCTGAGTTCTGCTGGAATAGAAAATAGTCCCCTCGCACATGTCTTATCCTTTTTGTTTACATTTGCCACCATCACATTCTTACATATTGTGCTGGGAGAACAGGCTCCGAAGAATTTTGCCATTCAAAAGGCAGAAGGAACAGCCTTATGGTTATCCGGCATGCTAATTCTCTTCACAAAAATATTCAAACCTTTTATTTGGGTTTTAAACGCTGCTTCAAACGGAGTACTGCGGATCATTAATGTGGATGTTACGGTGGAACACGAAGCTCATACGGAGAAAGAAATTCGTATTATGCTTGGGCAAAGTGCAAAAAGTGGACATATTGATAATGATGAGCTAAAGCTGTTTGATAATATCTTTGAATTCTCGGATCGAGTAGCGCGTGAGGTTATGGTGCCTCGTACGGATATGGAATGCTTATATGCAGACCTACCCATTGAGGAAAATCTGCAGATTATCTATGCAACCAAACATACGCGTTACCCGGTTGCGGATAAAGAGAAGGACCGGATTATCGCCTTCATCCAAATAAAATATATCCTGACTGCTCCGCAAGAGAAGCTGACCAGTCTGCATGGCTTTCTCCGCCCCGTAATGACAGTACATGAATCGATGGAGATCAGTCGAGTACTACGCCTCATGCAGAAGCGACATTCACAGTTGGCCATTGTCTTAGATGAGTATGGTGGGACTGCAGGTATATTGACGACGGAAGGAATTTTGGAGGAAATCGTCGGAAATATGCAGGATGAGTTTGACAATAACGAACGTCCGGAAGTTGAAGTGAAGGGTGACGTTATCTCTGTAGATGGTAAGGTGTTGATTGAGGAATTGATCCCGATCATTAACCTCGACCTAGACGATGATGAAGTTGATTCAATCGGTGGTTGGTTGTTTAAGAACCTTGAGGGTGACCCCGCAAAGGGCATGAGGGTTGAATTCGGCAATCGGATCTTTGAAGTAGCCGAAATGGATCGTTTCCGGATTCTCCGCGTAAATATCTATAAGCAAGTGGTGATTTCCCCTAACGATGACAGTGAATAATTTAACAATCTTGCTAGCGGGAAGGTGCTGCGATGTCGGGTAAGAACCTAATACTGTTTCTAGTGGGTGCTGTTGCTCTTTATGCAACTTTTCATTATGGAGCGCCTTTTCTCGTAGCACTACTTGTCGCTGTTCTACTGGACCCGCTTGTTCGGCTTGGTATGAAGCACAACCGTATATCCCGCAGGTTATCTGCAACCTTGGTTTGCACAGTATTTACGCTACTGTTGATTCTACTTATGTATGGTGTAGGTAATAAGATTGTCATCGAGACTAGGGACTTCGCCAAGACGCTTAACATGGACGAAATCGTCACTCAGGTTACCGATACATCCCAAGGCATCCTGGATTCGATCTCACCTGAGCTAGCCCAAAGCGTTAGAGATGGACTCAGCTCAGTATTGGTATCCCTTGGCAACATATTGACGGGGGCCTCTGGAAATGTCATTATCTCAATTCCAAATTTTTTCTTATCCTCTATCGTATTTTTGCTGGGACTTTTCTTAATCTCGATGGGATTGCCTTCGATTAAGGCATCTTTTCTCTCTCTTTTTGAAGAGTCAACCGCTGACAAAATGGATTCGGTAATTCAAACGATCCGCAAAGCGATCAATGGCTTCATCATTGCCCAATTGCTCATGAGCATCATCACCTTTGTGATCATGCTGGCGGGGCTACTTATTCTCGATGTCAAATACATGTTAGCCCTTGCTTTTATCGTCACCATTGTTGACATCCTGCCCATTCTCGGTACGGGTTCGGTACTGACTCCTTGGGCTATCTACGAAATTGTTACTGGCAATAGCTATCTTGGTATAGGGCTGCTTATCTTGTATGTGGTAACGTTAGTGGTTCGCCGTGTCTTGGAACCGAAGGTCATTGGAAATGCAATCGGCATCGGTGCGCTTCCAGCGCTGATCAGCCTGTTTGTTGGGCTCAAGTTGATCGGTTTGGCTGGGATTTTTGTGGGGCCACTTATTGTTATCATCTATAAGGCCATGCGTTCCGTCGGATTATTAAATATTAAGATTAAGATCAATTGATAAGGCTTTGTGTCAGTTGAATACCCATAATCGTTAGCCCACTAGATATTCTTGGTGGGTTTTTTTATTTGCCATAACAGCAATATTTGGGCGAAAAGGTCATATGGTATGAAAGAGGCAGTAATTAACCGTCTATTCATTTTCTTTGATGCCATACATGAGTCAGTGAACAATCAGTTCGTGGGAGAGGAGAACATATTTCTGCTGTTGATATTTTGAAAAAACAAGGAGGTTTACCCATGGTTGCTCCGTTTCGGATGTATGAACCCTTTATTGGACCATTTGATCCATGCCCGCCAATCCCGGTGAAGATTTATAACACACCCATCCAATTATACTTAGGCTTTCAACCGATGAATCTGCCTCAATTCGACCCACAGGTTGCGCTTAAAACAGGCACGCTTTGGCCGTGTCTCTACAGTCCGTATCCATTTAACCCCAAGTCATAAAAGGAGGCGATCCCCATGCAAAAACAACTGGATGCCCAATATTACACGCTACTTCAGGAACTACAAGCAATTGATTTCGTACTTGTTGAGCTTACGCTTTATCTGGATACCCATCCTCTTGATTCTGCTGCGATCCAACAATTTAACCAGTGTAGTGTGCACCGTCAGGAGATAGCGAAACGTTACGAGGCAGAATATGGACCACTGCTCCAATTTGGGCATAGCTTTAGTCGGGACCCCTGGGATTGGGTAGAAGCGCCGTGGCCATGGCAGGTATAGTCTGCCTATTTTTTGGCTTGATCATCTGATTGTCATATCGGTAAACGGATGACGTCCTTGGACGCCCACGCGTTTATCCTCGGCTGAACATTTTACTGGGGGAGGAAACGATTCATGTGGATTTATGAAAAAAAACTGCAATATCCGGTCCGGGTGAGTAAATGCGATCCACGCATGGCTAAGCTGCTGATGGAGCAATATGGAGGAGCAGATGGAGAGCTTGCGGCTGCCTTGCGCTATATGAATCAGCGGTATTCCATACCACCGAAGATTGTTGGATTACTTACGGATATCTCCACGGAGGAATTCGCTCACTTGGAAATGATTGCAACTATGATTTTTAAGCTTACTAAAGACGCGAGCTTTGAGCAGATAAAGGCAGCTGGCATGGATGACCATTATGTCAGTCATGATCGAGCGCTGTTCTATCAGAATGCATCAGGCGTTCCCTGGACGGCCGCCTATATCCAAGCGAAGGGTGATCCCATTGCAGACCTCTATGAGGACATTGCCGCGGAGGAGAAGGCACGGGCGACCTACCAATGGTTAATTGACATGACCGATGATACAGATTTACAGGATGGGCTAAAGTTTCTGCGTGAACGCGAGGTCGTCCACTCTCAGCGCTTTCGTGAAGCTGTGGAGATTCTCAAAACAGACCGTGAGGCACAAAAGGTTTTCTGAAATATCTGAGCGTATCAAGGTGTCTACATACGTTTTCGGATAGTTCAGAGGAAATTCAAACGATAATTGTTTTGTTATTATTGCCCGGTCAGCCCTTGTTGTTCAGGCTGACCGGGCAATTTTTCTTGGCGTACTTGGACGAGGACATCATTCTGAAAACTAAATAGGCTGAGGCCGCTGATTGTCATTTATCGGTTAGGAAGATATATTCGTGATCTATGTCACTATTGTCCCCGATTAATTGCCTTATGCTTGGGTTGTGAGGAGGCATGCAGGATGGTGGGCAAACGATTGATCATTATTTTAGCCTTAGCAATGTCAATAGCTGGTTGCAGCAACCAGGTAAAACATACAGAAGACCTTCCAGGTGGTAATGTGAAGAAGTTCACGATTCAAGCTCAAAAGTATAAGTTTGATCGGCAAGAAATCCGGGTTAAGCAATGAGATACCGTTGAGATCACTTTGAAGAATCTGGATGGATTTCATATGTTGAAATTCGAAGGCTATAACAAAGAAGTAAAGGCTAATCGCACGATTTCATTTGTCGCCTCGGAAAAAGGAGAGTTTGCCTATAGATGTTCTATTGTCTGTGGG
>JAIMBU010000137.1 GCA_023511325.1 Gorillibacterium sp. | reverse complement strand
GGATTGGCAATTCCTCGATAAGGAGCTATCGAGCTTGAGGCCGCTACAGGAATGCGAAACATCGGATCGAAATAAACAATATCATAGGACTTCCCTGGAAGTCCACGCAGATAGGTCAAGTGATCGGTATGAATGACCTCAATTCGGCGCATGGCATCGTTTAATGCCTGAATCTTGGCATGATAGCTGAGTAAGCCTTCTGTTAACAGGAGGACGGAGATCAATTCGCTTTCTAGTGCTGTAACCCTTCCAGTAGCACCAACGGCGTGGGAGAAAACAATGGAGTCACTCGCTAGGCCTGCCGTACAATCGAGCACGGTATCGCCCGGACGGACACCAGAGAGAACGATCAGTGGATCGCTTTCCCCCTGAAGCATGCGTTTGATGCGGAGATAGCCCGTGCTTGGATGAAAATAAATCGGCTCCCCTGCAAGCGGATAATAGACTAGCTTCTCTAAGGTAAGGATCATAATCCCTTGTTCCCCGTAGCGCTTATGAAGTTCAGCGATGGAAAAGCGACCTCGATCCACCCAGCGGGCACCTGCTCGCTCAGCGAGCTTACGAGCTTCAACAATCGTATCGTATTTAGCATCATGTGATGTTGTGACGAGCATTTGAACCTCTTCTATCATTATTTTATAGTCAAGCATGACTTTCTCTATGTAAGAATAGAATATATGACTTCTCGCTGTTGACAAATACAACGCTTCTATCCCTATAATTGAAGTAATTGTTGAAATGATCAATGAAAAGAAGAACAGCAATGTATAGATCACTGAAGACAATCGCATTTATTTCGAATGGAGGTCAATGTAAATGATGCCAGAAGGTAATCTAAAAAGCAATATTGAACGATTTAATGGTTTTGCCAACGTGTATGACTCTTTCCGTCCCGAAGCTCCCCTTAAGGTCGTCGAACTTATTATAACTTATCTCGGCAAGAAGCCGGCAAAGGTGGTCGATTTAGGCTGCGGAACTGGACTTTCATCTTTTATTTGGCGCGGCCATGCAGATCAAATCGTTGGAATTGAGCCTAATGAAGATATGATCGCTAAAGCAAGGGAAAAAAGCGAGCAAGAGGATAGCGAAGCGGAGATTTCCTTCCTAGCAGGCTACTCCAACCAATTGCCATTTGCGGCCAAAACCGTAGATGCCATCACCTGCTCCCAATCCTTTCATTGGATGGAGCCTTTCAGCACACTTAAAGAAGTATCGCGCGTGCTCACCCAAGGCGGTGTTTTTGCCGCCTACGATTGTGATTGGCCGGTGACGATCGATTGGCAGGTTGAAGCAAGCTACAATAATTTGATCAGCAAGACAGAACGGATCATCGAACAAACCCTTCAAGAAGGCAATAAGGCAATCAAGCGTAACAAACAACAGCACTTGCAAAACATGCGAGACAGCAACGTGTTTCGCTATACTAAAGACATCGTGTTCCATAACATGGAAAAATGCAATGCCGAGCGTTATCTTGGGCTTGTACTCAGTCAAGGCGGCATCCAAACTGTCTTTAAGCTTGGATCAGAAGAGCTTGACACGGATATTACCCAATTCGCTACGCTCGTGAATAAGCATTTTCAGGGACGTACACTTGATGTTATGTTCAGCTATAGAATGTGCTTAGGTGTGAAATAATAAGGAAGAATTATTCCACCCATACCTTTGTCGAAGAGAAGAATCGAGAGATGGCGATGGAGCATGCTCCCAGCACCGTCGCCTTGCTGCCAAGCGTTGAGAATTGAATCGAGAGATGGGCGCGAGGATAAGGCAAGGAACGCTTATTTACGACCTCGATCATGGAAGCAACTAGCCAAGGCTCAGCCAAAGCTAACCTGCCACCGATGATGATTCTGTCAGGATTCAAGCTATTGATAATATTAACAATACCGATGCCAAGATAACGTCCGTGCTGAGTAAAGAGCTGCAGCGCCTTCGTTTCTTTGGCCTGTGCATATTTAAGTAAAGTATCTAAATCAAGTGTAGGGTCACGATATACAGCTCTTGCTTCCTGGATCAATGCATGCTCAGAAGCATACAATTCCCAGCACCCCAGATTTCCACAACGACAGGGCTTTCCGTCATGGTGGATCGAGATATGCCCCATTTCTCCAGAATAACCAAAAGCACCGCGGTACAATTCTTCTTTTAACATAATACCCGTTCCGATTCCCGCTCCAATACTAACGTAAACCAAACTAGCCGCAGCCTGCGATGATCCAAACCTTTTCTCGCCGACAGCTCCAACATTGGCCTCATTCTCGATCACAACAGGAATAGCGAATTCAGCTTCGAGAATGGCTTGTAGACCGATATTCTCCCAGCCAAGATTCGGAGCGAAGAGAATATTGCCCTGCTCATCACTGAAGCCAGGAATGCCTACACCGATCCCGATCACACCATATCTGCTTATGGGCGCTTGCTTGATCAAGTCTCCAATACAAGCTTTCAGGGCACTAATCGCCGTATCCACATTAGTATTGTCGCTACGAACGGTAGATTCACTAACAATTCGTCCATTTAGATCCGTAAGAATTGAGGTGATCTCATCCGTTCCAAGATCAATACCAATAGCAAAACCAGCGGAGCAATTAAATAGCAGCAGCATCGGCTTACGTCCACCACGCGACTGACCTGCTCCTATCTCTTCAACCAGATCACTACTGATCAATTCTGCCACAAGACTTGACACCGTTGCTTTGGTCAGTCCGGTCTTCTCGGCTATTCGTGCACGTGAAGTCGGTGATTCATGACGGATTCGCTCCATAACGATCGACTTGTTTATTTTTTTCATCAGGGCCAAATCGCCAGTTTGTTTCATAACTTCCTCCATATAAAGCGGTTTATCCTTAGCTTATATCCTTATCTGGTCAGTTTATCATGAATATCAGATGAATTCATCCATCTTTGTTAGTTTAATCAATTTACAAAGTATCTATCCGGTGGTATGATGGTTTGGAAGCGTTTCTTCTGGTCTTGTACGGGAGAGATGCATAGAAGCAGAATCAACCATATTATTAACCGGAGGTAATAAATCAATGAGCTATTTCGGCAATGTAGACAAGATTAAATACGAAGGTAAGCTTTCCACTAACCCCCTTGCATTCAAACATTACAACCCAGATCAAGTTATCCTGGGCAAGACGATGCGCGAGCACATGCGTTTCGCTGTCGCTTACTGGCATTCTTTTACCGCTAACGGATCAGATCCATTTGGAGTAGGCACCGCAGTTCGTGAATATGACAAATTCACTGGCATGGAATTAGCCAAAGCCCGCGTTGAAGCCTGCTTTGAACTGCTGAACATCCTTGATGTTGACTACTTCTGCTTCCATGACCGTGACATCGCTCCTGAAGGAGCAACACTGCAAGAAACCAACAAGAATCTTGACGAGATCGTTGCCCTCATTAAAGAAAACATGAAGAAATCCGGTAAGAAGCTTCTCTGGAACACGGCAAACATGTTCTCCAATCCACGTTTTGTTCATGGTGCTGCGACAACCAGCAACGCTGATGTCTATGCCTATGCTGCTGCCCAAGTGAAAAAAGCACTCGAGCACGGTAAAGAGCTCGGCGCTGAGAACTATGTATTCTGGGGTGGCCGTGAGGGCTACGAATCCCTGCTGAATACAGATATGGGTTTTGAACTAGACAACATGGCTCGTTTCATGCACATGGCTGTCGACTATGCGAAGGAAATCGGCTTTGACGCTCAATTCCTGATCGAGCCTAAACCGAAAGAACCTACCAAGCACCAATACGATTTTGATGCAGCGACTACCCTTTCGTTCCTGCAAAAATATGATCTCGATAAGCACTTCAAGCTGAATCTGGAAGCTAACCATGCAACCTTGGCTGGTCACACTTTCGAGCATGAGCTTCGCGTTGCCCGCCTAAGTGATGCTCTCGGCTCCATCGATGCGAACCAAGGCGACATGCTGCTTGGCTGGGATACAGATGAGTTCCCAACTGATCTCTACTCCAGTACGCTGGCTATGTACGAAATTCTTAACAACGAAGGTGGAATCGGTCGTGGCGGCGTAAACTTTGACGCTAAGGTTCGTCGTCAATCCTTCGAACCGATCGACGTGGTTTATTCCCACATCGCTGGTATGGACTCCTTCGCTCGCGGTTTGGTTGTAGCAGCTAAGCTGATCGAAGATGGCGCACTTGAGAATATCATTGACACCAAATACGAATCCTTCAAATCCGGCCTTGGAGCTGACATTGTCGCTGGCAACGTTACCCTCAAATCGCTGGAAGCTTACGCTCTGCAAAACAACCCAATTGTCACCAAATCCGGTCATCTTGAGCTTGTTCGCGCAATCTTGAACCAGTACATCATGAACGCATAGGTTAAGCAATTAACGGAATAAAGCTGTTACAGTTGGACGTAAAAGACCCGGACATGTTCATGTTCCGGGTCTTTTTTATATCTGCGATTTATTCTAAGTTTGACCCTTGGCGTCATGTATCGCTCTCACGGCTGATCCTTTTTTATAAATGGTCAGCTTAACTTGTGTAGTCGGCCATGACCAACCGATTCAATAGAGTAACTGTAAAAGGTACAGTTAAAACAGCGAGAATCCGCTTATCCCCTTATCTACCTGCAAAAGGTACAGCTATTTCTGCCCAATTGATCAAATCCAGCTAAAAGCGTTAAATTAACTGCAGGAAATGCAGGTAGATTCTATTCAGAAGCTAATAGCGCTGAATTAGCTGTAGGAAATGCAGGTAGACTTTTCCCATTTGCTGATAGTATTGAGCGGATGTGCGTTTCAGACGGACGCCCCAACTACTACATCACGCGTTTGAACATTTTCTCCAACTCATATTTAGAAAAGCTGAGGAGAATAGGTCGTCCGTGTGGACAGGTATAGGGATTGTGACATCTGGAGAGTCGATCTAGCAAAGCCTCCATCTCAGCTCGGGTGATGTTCTCATTAGCCTTGATCGATGCTTTACAGGAGCACATGGCAGCAGCCGCATCTCGTAGCCGTCCGATATCCACTGCTTTCCGCTCAGTCAAGACCCAATCGATCATTTCCTGAACAATGCCCTTCTCCTCGTCCTTGGGTAGCCAATGAGGGTAAGCCCGAACAAGAAACGAAGCGCCACCAAATGGCTCCAGATATACGCCTGCCTGCTCCAAAAGATGCAGACGGGTTGATAGAGCTACGGCTTCGGCTGAGGTGAGCTCAATTGTTATTGGGATCAGCAACTCCTGACTGGCTTCAACCGGGTTACCAAACATATTTCGATAATGCTCATAGTTAATCCGTTCATGAGCCGCATGTTGATCTATCAAGTACATCCCATCGTCACTCTGCGCGACAAGATAGGTGCCATGAAGCTGACCAATCGGATCCAGCTTGGGAAACACGGGCGCCACTGGTGCATCCGCATCGGGATGGGCGACCAGTCGAGCGAGTTGCTCGCTGGTTAATGCTGGTCCTCTGCTTGCTGCGTTCTGCCAGTGTGTAGAGACACCGCTGAGAGTATGTGCTCTGCCGTCAGATGTGTTGTTTGCATATGAAGCGTGCTGACTTTCTGAGGCTCCTCCATATGTACGAGGATCGTGCTGACTTTCTGATGCATCACCATACGTACGAGGAGCATCAGTTGCGCTGTTAAAGCTTTGATTTTCATCGGACGCAGGTTCTCCTGCGGGTGCCAATGGATATTGCGGAGCCCCTGGCTCGCGATCAAGCGGCGGAATTTCTCTGCCAGCGGCATCTCTGCGATTTGGCTCGCGCCCATCTGCAGGCATCCCGCCAAGCAGACGATCAGGCGCCTGCTCGCGCCAAGTGCGCTCCGCAGCAGCCACATCGCTTGGTGCTATAACACCGCGCTGGTGCGACCATGCGCCTGCTCCACTCGCATAGGGCGGAACACTACCATAACGCTGAGCAGCCGCTTGCATTGCCCCTGGCTCTGCGCCAGGACGATACAGCGCCATCTGCTCCTGCACGACTGCGCTTGTGCCTACGTTCGTCTTCACCCCACCCTTGGGGATCAGTGACTCCCGCCCAAGGGCAGCCCGAACAGCTTGCTCTGTCAGCGTCAGCAGCTCGGCTTCCTTGCTGAAGCGAACCTCAAGCTTGGCTGGATGGACATTCACATCCAGTATGGACGGCTCCATGGTGATGTGAAGCACACCGATGGGATAACGGTTAATCGGCAGCAGCGTATGATACGCCTTAAGAATCGCTTGGGTAACGGGATAGCTGCGAATATATCTCCCGTTGATAACAAGTGATAAAGCTGCTCGTCCAGTGCGGGTTGTTTCTGGTTTCGAAACGTACCCGTGTATGTTGTAGTCTAAATCCTCGGAAGATACCTCGACCATACTCTTAGCGGTTGCCGTGCCGTAAACGGCGGCTATTACATTCAATAGGTCACCATTACCAAGCGTTTGCAGCAGATTGTGACCGTTATGTTTTAGCGTAAAGGCGACCGCGGGATGGGCCATGGCTAAACGGTACATGTAATCCGAAACGTGGCCTAACTCTGTCTGGATTGTTTTCATATATTTTAAGCGAGCGGGTGTATTGTAGAACAGCTCTTTTACGCGAATATCCGTTCCTCGCGGCGCCGCTGTTTCCTCTGCCTCCACCAAGTTTCCACCTTCGATGACAATTCGTCGTCCAAGACCATCCGTCCGATCTGAGGTGACACACTCCACCTTCGCTACTGCCGAAATACTAGGCAAAGCCTCACCGCGAAAGCCCAGTGTGCGGATTTGAAAAAGATCCTTGCCATTGATAATTTTGCTAGTGGCATGTCGAGCAAAAGCGATTTCACTATCCTCAGAAGCCATCCCCGAGCCGTTGTCCACAACCCGGATCAAATGCAGGCCGCCCTCTTCGATCGTCACATCGATCC
>JAIMBU010000014.1 GCA_023511325.1 Gorillibacterium sp. | reverse complement strand
GAGAGATAGTCCGCAGAATTGATGCACATTTGCAGGAATTGAGTTTAAGGAATACTTAGCAGGAGAAAAAGATGCACATTTGCAGGTTTTTCCCTGTCACACATCAGCCGCTGTAGTGCAACCGTGATCGCCGCTTCCTCCTCCTCCTCCTCACACATGCCCATATACGTCAACCTCTATATGCATACGCCTCAATAATCAACCTGAACTAAACCCATTCGGTTAACGGCATCAGCCCCGCCTACCTAATCACCTCTTTTGATAAACACCTCTACTAGCACAATCAATAGAATGATATGAATGATATGAATGATCAGTACCATTACCCTATAACCAATTGCCGTAAGTGGCTCATCATTGTTGGTAGCGGATGCCGCAAAGAATAAGGCAAACTAAGATGCTTCGATGCTTCGGGGGCTAATAGCTGAAGCATATATAGGATCTCTAGACGTCTCGAACAACCGTAAAAAGCTAATATAACGTTAAAAGCACCATACACCAGATAGAGTGTAACCTATATACCATATAACCCTTGTGCTTGCATCAGCTCATTAGCTCATTAGCTCATTAGCTCATCATCTCATTAGCTCACAAAAAACTGAGTATAGCTATGTCCTTCTCTCGTCTTCTTCACTTCCAGAACGGCGGGGATGGCTTGCTTTAGCTCTTGCACATGCGAGATGATACCAATCATGCGACCGGACTCTTGCAGGTCGATCAACGTTTCGATTGCCTTGTTCAAGGACTCTTCATCAAGGGAGCCAAAGCCTTCATCAATGAACATCGTCTCTAGCGATATGCCGCCTTCATAGGCTTGAATGACATCCGCCATTCCTAACGCCAGACATAGCGATGCGTTAAACTTCTCACCACCAGATAACGTCTTGACGTCTCGCAGTAGCCCGGTGTAATTATCAAAAACGTCCAGTCCAAGCCCACTCTGTCTGCCCCGTTTCTCCAGACGATCACTGCGAATGAGGTAATATTGACCACCGGACATATGCTGCAAACGTTGATTAGCCGTATGAATGATCTTCTCGAGAAACTCAATCTGCAGATAACGTTCGAAGGAGACTTTTTTGATATTCTCTCCGCGGATGACATCGTACAAATCCTTGACGAGCTGATGCTGACGTTCGGCTTCCTGCCACTTCTCCTCTGTCTGCACAATGTCTGCCTTACACTCGGTCCCTTTGTCATAGTCGTTCTGCACCCCAATCGATTGGTTACGCAGGACGTCGATCTGCTGCTCTAGCACCTGAATTTGCTGCTGCAGAACAGCAAGATCTTGGCGTTCCTTGCCGTTAAGAGTCTCAACCAACTCTTCGATTTGTTTGCATACGGCTGCCAAACGCGCATTATACTGTTCAATCTGCCGCTTCAATTCTCCGCGCTCAGTCTCCGACAGCTTGGCAGCACGATAGGCTGCCTCTGTAACAAATCCGGCCTGCTGCAACGCATCATCATAGCTGTTCCGCGCTTTTACTTGGCTCACCTGCGCTTCATTCTGCTCACGCAAGGCATGGCCAAGGCTTACGGTAGCTTTAACATTCCGCTCGCTACCTTCTTGGTAGACCTGCTGAGCTCTTTTCCATGCTAGCTCCAGCTGCTGCTTAAGCTCCTCCGAAGAGCGAATCCGTTGTTCAAGCAGCAATAGACTGCGAACGTCTTCGGGAATGCTAGCCAAGGCATGGGCAAATAATGCCTTTTCGGTCGCATAGACTGTATTCTTATCATTAACACGGCTAGCTAAATCCTCTTTTAACTTATAGCTATCCGTAATCGCGTTGTCGAGTATCTCAAGTAATGGCTTAAGCTGAGTAAGCTGGGCTTGATCTCCCTTCAGCTGCTTCTCCTCTTCAGCCAAGGCTTTTCCGACTTCCATCAGTTGTTGATACTGCTCCTTGATGTTGTCTACTAGATAGCCATGCTCCAGCACCTGCCGTTCTTTCTCCTGACCTTGTTGTCGGGTGGCACGAAGCACGGCTTTTGCTTCCATGTGCTGCTTCTCCAAGCTCGTTTTCTCCCGCCGCAAGCGATCGAGCTCTTCCTTGGTGGGAATATCGTCTGACAGCATAGCTTTCAGTGGATGGTCAATGCCTCCACAGACGGGACAGGCTTCACCATCATGCAGGTGACTGGCCAGTATTCCAGCTTGTCCCTCCATCCAACGCAGTTCCAAGGCCTCATATGACTTTTCTGCTTGGGCAAAAGCCACACCATGTTGCAGCTCTTCCTGCTGTTCACCTTCGATCTTTTGCCTAAGCTTGATGTACTCTTTAATGATCGTCGCCTGCTCACGCAGTAGCGTAAGCTGCTCCGTCTTCTCCGCTAGTCCAGCAAGCTTACCTTCAAGCTCCTTCACCCCAGTCGCGATTGTGGCCCGCTCAGCTTGCTTCGCTGCTAACAAGGCTTCAGCAGCCTGCCATTCCTTGGTCAGGACAGCAACTTCCGCGGCTAGTGTGGTGACCTGATGCTGCTTGCGATCGATCTCTTGCACCGTTGGTAATAATCCTTGCAGACGCGTAAGCTCACGTACCGTCTGCTCTCTGCGCTCAGCATTCGCTTCTTCTAGTTGGTACCGAGTCAGAGCAACCTGCAGCGCTGCCTCGGCTTGCGTACGTTCAGACTGGGCCACTGCTAGTAGCTGAGATTTGCGTGTGAACTCAGCGCTTAGTTCGGCATGATGGCGCTCATACACCTGCAGATGAACCGCTTGCTCCGCAAGAAGCAAATGCTGTGTTTTCTGCTTGAATGCCTGCTCTTGGGCATCCAGTTGTTGCCTAAGCGCGTTTTTCTGATCCAACTGCTGAAATTGCTCATTCAGGCTGCTCGCTTGATGATAAACCAACGTATTCTCTTGCAGTTTAGTCAGTTCGACTTGCAGCAGAAGCTTGTTCTGGCTGATTCGTTCAGCATAGTGGATGAGCTCCTTGTCCAGTGCTTCGAGCACCTGAAAGGTATTGTAATGCTCCTGTTCAAAAACACTCGTTAAATCAGAGCCAACCCGTCCAGCTAATGAGCCTTTCACATTATTGAAATGATACGCTCGAATCCCTGCCAGCTCCTCACAGCTCCGCTGGGTTTTCCGCCGCTTCTCATTTAAGAGGTCGGCGACAAATTTATATAAGCTGGTCTTAAAAATCCGCCGGAGAATCTCTTCCTTGTTCTCTGTCTCGGAGGTCAACAGCTTGCGGAACTCCCCTTGGGGCAGCATAACGATCTGACTGAACTGATCCTTCGTCAGGCCGATGATCTCTTGCAGCTTCTGATCCACCTGAGAGACGATAAACCGATCGGTTAGTGGGATCTCGTCACCTTTTACAATTTCATAGAGCTCATAGCGCTCTCCCGTTGCACTTTTATTGCCTGTCTTTACATGGGGCAGTTGGCGGAGAATACGGTATACCCGGTTTTTTAGCTCAAAAATAAAGTCCACACAGGTATAGGCGTTATCATCAGCAAAATCACTGCGGAGCATCTTGCTATCGTTGCGATCCTCTCCACTGGCAACTCCATATAAAGCAAAGCAGATTGCGTCGAAAATCGATGTTTTGCCGGACCCTGTATTTCCCGAAATAACAAACAACCGATGTCCCTTTAGCTCGGAGAAATCAATCACTTCACTATCCTTATATGGCCCGAATGCTGTCATCGTTAGCTTCAGTGGCTTCATGGCGTTCACCTTCTTCCTGATGAATCTCCAGTAGCGTCTGGATAAATAGCTGCTCCGTCTCATGTGGCAGCTCGGTTCCTCTAACCTCTTTGTAAAATGCCTCAAACAGGGAGAGATCATCTAGCTTCGTCCGTTCGCTCGTGGCGGATGCTTCCCCATTCAGTTGGGCAAGGATCTGCTTGCGCTCGACATGCATCGCGTTGGGATAGACGGAGCGGACGCGTTCCATCGGGGAGAGCACCGCCGCTTCATCCAGTAGACGAACGAAAACATAGTCCTCGTTAAGCGGATGTCGCTCAATGTCGGCGATTCGCCCTTCCACGGTACGCATGTCTCGCCTTGGCGTCAGTTCCTTCTTCTGGGTGGTTGTGTTTCCCTGCGCATCCAACTCGATGACATAATAGCCTTTTTTATGATGCTCCTCGGAAATGGAGTATTTCAGCGGGGAACCCGCGTAGCGTATGGTCTCATTACCAACATAATGAGCCTGATGCAGGTGACCCAGCGCCGTGTAGGCAAACCCAGCAAAATGCTTGTCGCTGACATACTCCGCTCCCCCAAGCGATAGCGGTCGTTCCGAATCGCTGGTATTCTCCTCCGTTTCACCACCCGGCGTAACAAAGGCATGTCCCACCAGCACATGGCGAGCATTAGGTGACATCGTGGCTTTAATGCTATTGGTCATTTTTAGCATGGCATCATTGTGCGTTCGGATCTCATCATCACCTAGCAGGTAACGTACCTTGCCTGGTTCCGCATAAGGAATCAGATGGAAATGTACTTCCCCATGCTCATCCCGCATGACCACAGGTTCAATCGGATAAGTAAGCTCGCCTGCCATATGTAATCCGGACGCTTTCATGATACCACTGCCAAAGTTTAGCCGACTGGGACTGTCATGGTTACCAGCGACTGCAAGCACGGGAACCTTTAGGGTAAGTACGATTCTTTCTAGCAAGCGGTCTAGCAATTGCACGGCTTCTGTTGGAGGCACGGCGCGGTCATATAAATCACCGGCAATAATCACCGCATCCGGTCGCTCCGTCTCGATCGCCTGGATAAATTGCTCAAATACATATTGTTGGTCCTCGGTCATATAAATGCCTTGGACTAATTTCCCTAGGTGCCAATCGGCCGTATGGAATAGCTTCATTGTGGATCGATCCTTCCTTACGATAAGAATATTCTGATATAAATATGATAGCATACTATCAACTGAAGTTTAACGATAACTACTTGGTAACCCAAGCAAAAAACAAGCGATCTGCAGGGTTGACCACCCGCAAATCGCTCTGTTATAACTCGCTGCCAACTATGGGCACCCAACTAATTCCACCATCTGTTGTTTTATATAATGTAGCTTGGTCAAAAGCATAGCCGATCTCTAGCGTAATAAATTGAACATTCTCTGTAGATGGAAAAGCGCTCGTGTCTCTCCCTTTACTCCAGGACTCTCCACCATTCGTCGTTGTGTATATTTCGTTATTCGTTAAGAGCCATCCATCTTCTATATTTACAAAGCCAATCCTGATGGCCTCTGATTTAAAAAATGGCAATGGGCCTGCTTGCAGATCCCTTTTGAACGGAAATTCAAGCATGCCTGTTAAACTCCATTTAGAGGTTTCCGCTGTGTACTGGAACGTATATAGTTTTACATCACCGCTTTCACGATTTAACGGAAACTGGACACCAGAGAGCATTCCGGTACCGTTAAAAAATTGGGGTGCTTGGTAATCGATTCCTTGCTCCTCCACAGTTTTTATAAGCGAGTGACTAACCCATGTTTGACCGCCGTCCTCTGTTGCAAAGAGTGCAGTTGTCGTAGGATCAATATAATCCGTTCCGCTTTTGACATTTTCACCAATCGACCAGCCCTTTGTTTGGTCCATCAAATAAATCCATTTATAGGATGAAGTATTCAATCCTTTTTTAGCTAATTGATTCCATGAGAGTCCACCATCTTCTGTTCTAAATAGCTCATGAGGCTGCGGTCCATGGACTTCATGATTAAAGCTCGTATACAACCAACCTGTTTTATCATCGGAAAAGCTACTAGCTGCAACACTCAGATCCGCGACCCCGCTAAATGATTGTTGCGACCATGTTTGCCCACTATCGCTTGTAACCAATCCTTCAAGTGACTCACCCTTATTAAAGTAAACCCAAGCCGACTTATCGTTTATTACCAAGAAGTCTTGGATGTTTTCGCGTTTGGGCATCCGCTCTGGCGTTCGATCCTGAAATGTTTCCCACCCATCTTTTGTATAGATGATCTTACCTTCCTTAAGCATCGCCCATCCAGTATTTTCATTAACCATCATTAACTTTTCCAATGGATAACTAACTTTTGTGCCCTTGGAAATCGAAGGAATTGGCGTGATGGTAGGGTCAGCTTCTTGCTTATTCGTGTCGGAGTGATTAGATTGGACGGCTTCCTTCCCTCCATCAGTTAAAGAGCATCCGCCCCAAAAAACAAATAATGCCAGTATAATGACCCTCATCTGTTATCCTCCCAGTTCCTGAACAGCAGATTACTCCGTATTTGTTGAGTTCTGCTTGCTATATATTAATAACGTTTAAGACAAGCATCAAGTTGCCGCAACTCCCAACTTTTGAGTTATTAAGGCGCGTGATTGATAAAAGTCTCCGCCTAGCTTGATTTGCTTGATCTTGCTTTGCTCATCGATGTATTCAAATATCCCAGGCGACTTCCAGCCCAACACTTCCTCATAGGGACTGATTCTCTTGATTTCTTTGTATGGCAGCTCTGCTGGATTTGAAAAATCATAACAGACAATTTCGTATTCCGCCGCGCAAAAGCACCCTTCCACTACCAGAACGTTCACATGATGCGAAAAATGAATAGCCGCCCAACAAAAGCCTTCGCTATCGTAGGATTCTTCCGGAATATAGTCATGAATCTCTTGGCTTTCAAGATCTACAATCGTATATCCTTGATAATCTTGACCACAAAGCAGGTAATCCTTCGCTGCTTGATTCGTCCATTGGAAGAGAAACGTGCCAAAATTCCGCTTGATTTCAACCTTGTAGTCAACATCATCCTCTTTCGTTATGATCCCTTGGGTATAATCATGTCTGACAATCCCTTCATGATGTTCATAATGGACAACCGTTAATTTATATTTTTGCGATGGTGAATAAAAGACTTCGGATTCATCGGTTTTATATTTTTCTTGAAAAAAGCGCAAAAATGATTCTCTGTCCTTTATGTGTTTTTCGTCATATGCTACATTCCTCATGGCTCGACCCTCTTCCATTCCGAATTTAATCTTTGAGCAGCTTGATCCTGCATGTATCGTGACATCCCTTTAATCTTCTAGCAACTTGATTAGGTCTTGAGGTTTCTCAAACTTATATTTAGCTGGTATATGTTCATGTTCCTTGCATCCCCATAAGGCCAAAGCAAAATCGATATTTGCAGCTTTGGCACACTGATAATCGTAAATGGTGTCTCCAATATAAATAGAAGAACTCGGTTCAGCACCCGAAATTTGCAGGAACCTTAATAACGGTTCTGGATTAGGCTTGTGTTTCTCTGTATCATCTGCACAGACAATATGGGTTAAATAGCTCATCAGACCAAATGGAACAAAGTCCTCGTTTAATTCTTGGTTAGTCTTTGAAGTGACGATCCCTTGAATGACATGCCTGCGCTTCAGGGTATCCAACAAATCAGTGATTCCGTTAAATACCTCAATGGAATGATAAAAATCCTTCATAAAGTAGTTCCAGCGGGCATTAGCTCTGTTTATATCATCCATTCCTAGCTGGGGTAATGATACAGACCCGGGGATTCCCAATACAAACAAGAGGTCACGAAGTTCAACAACTCTATCATAATCCACCTTCAGCATCTTTTGAAGTGACCCTAAAACCGCTTTTTCAGTGTCGATCAGCGTTCCGTCAACATCATAAATAAAAGTAGTATACATATCATGCATCCTTTCTTAGCTGATGGATAACACTCTTTCTTCACTTGTTGCGATTAATTGGATAATCATTTGGCTATCTCCATGCTAAGATATGAAATCCTTTTCATGTCAAGGGTATGGGTAAAAAAAGAAACAATAAACAGTGAGTAACGTCAAAGCAAGTGATCAATGCTAAAGCAAGTGCTTGACACCAATAAGTGATCAACGCCAAAATAAGTACTTGAAGTACTTGAAGTACTTGAAGTACTTGATACCAAAATAAGTGCTTGATACCAAAATAAGTGATCAACAGAATGAAACACAAATTGTCTTTCAGTTGTGGCTAAGCGGGTTTGGCTCATAGTTTGTTTCGCCCGGTCGCTCATTCTCGCTAACGGAAATGAGCGACCTTATTTGATTATGCTGAGCCATTATGGAATCTAACGGAACTCAGCGCCACTATTTGCCCATTTGGGTCATCTATCCTTGGATGAGAGGCACAATAATGACTCCTGGTTCCGTTAGAGAAAGAAAAACGTTTGTTTGGAGCAAATAGCGACGCTGAGTTCCGTTACAATCGAAAGATGCGTATTCACCAACATGGCTTGGCGGCTGGCGGCGTTTCCATAACTAAGGTAAATAAAGCTGCTTGCTGGTGTCCACTGAGCCTATGAATAGCTGATGTAGGAATTTAGCTCTCTTTATCTCTTTAGTCAAACTGTATAGCTGTAGCGCCAAAAAAGGCTAATAATTTTTCAATTATTAGCCTTTTTTATATGCTCAAATCCAATCACGGTTGAAATAGCTTTTAGGTCCTAAATGGAAAGCCGATGGTTGATCCTATACGGAATTTTAATTTTTTCTCTAGATTTATCGATAAGCAATTGGAAAGCATGTTCACCGACCTTGACGAGCTGATGATCAACGGAAGAAAGGCCTAAGGCTACACCAATCGGTTGATTTTCCTGCCCCATAATCGCTAAATCCTCGGGTACGCTTACCTGAATGGATTGTGCATATTGATAAATCCCACCTGCCACCTCATCCCCATTGGCATAGATGGCTGTTGGCCTTATGCTCAGATTCAATAGCTTCTTTCCGGCAGCATGACCGTCCTCCATCCGATAACATTCCGGTAGGTGCAGGTCTGGCTGAGGCACGCCGAATATCTCCTTGTAAGCGGCAACCGTCTGCTGCGTGCTGGTGCTCTCTGTTCGGGCTGTGGTAAAAGCGACGTTTCGATGTCCCTTATCCTTTAGATACTGAAATACCTCCAGATAAGAAGCGTACCTGTCGACATAGGAACAACCGATTTCGAGATGATCCGTATATTCACAAGATACAATAACACCATAGTTCGTATAAGGTAGAATGGTCTCCCATGGATTGGATCGGGAAACGATAATGATCCCATCAAGCAATTTGTTTTTGAGCATGGAAAGGTATTGGAGCTCTTTAGCTTTATTGTATTTAGTTGGGAGTACCGTTACGGAAAAATCCTGTTCGATGGACGCATTAAGCACACCATGCAACAGTTGATCAAACGCCGGATTATTGTTATAGGGAATGATCACGCCAATGGTCCGGGTTTCCCGGCGAATTAAATCGATAGCCACGCGGTTAGGCGTGTAATCCATAGCTTTAATCACTTTCTCAACCGCTGCCCTTTTCTCGGCAGATACATATTTGTGATTGTTTAGTACTCTTGAGACCGTCGTGATGGATACTCCGGCAAGCCTTGCTATCTCGTTAATATTAGCCATAATTGCTTGCTCCTCTAGTCAATATAAGCTAAGCATAGCTGAACACACTGGCTATTTCCACCTTGAAGAATTGTGATATCGCAAAGCAGCTCGCACAAGAATAATAGATGCAAGGATAATAGATGCAAGGATAATAGCTACGAGGATAATAGCTACGAGGATAATAGATTACAGAGATAATAGATTACAGAGATAATAGCCTCCGGCGTACTTGGATGCAAGTACTTTTACTGAAGTGTGAGATCAGAATCTATCCATAAAAAAGCTTGCAAATCTAGTAAAAAAATCCCCTATAGATGAATAGGGGACCTAGTCGGCAGTACCGTTACGGAAAATCCTGTGCGATGGACGCATTAAGTACACCATGCAACAGTTGATCAAACGCTGGATTATACTTCGATAATTCTAGTAAGAGACCTTGACCGTCTTGATTTCAAAAGGTCGGAAGACCAGCTCTGTCACATCTGTTCCACCAAGTGTCTCTATTACTTCCTCGAGCATGTTGGTCAGTTGCAAGGCTTTTGGGCTACAGCTAAGGGAAAGCTGTGTCCGTGTATAGGTTCCCTCTGCTTCATATAGGCGGAGAATAAACGCCCGTTCTGCGTCCTCACAAGGTTTGATCGTCTCGATGATAATATTGGCTGCGTCTACACGGGCAAGGGAGGCAGAATCGTATTCGCCCGCTACAATCAGGGGCGGACAATTCAGCTCGTAGGCGGGATGAATGACCGACGCTGCACCGAAGCCTTCATTATGGGGATAGAAGGAATACGTGCATTCGTGTATACCTTTATCTCCCCGAAAATCGGGACGAAGACCACCTTTGTGCAGGGTTAAGCTCATCTCCCCGCCTTTGACGGAAACGCCATATTTGCAGTCGTTGAGCAAGGCTATCCCGTAACGGGTTTCCGACAAGTCGCTGTATTTGTGGTTCAGCACCTCGAACATCGCTTTCTGTTCATCGTTATTGCGTGTTGTCGGCCGACGGAGATAACCGAACTGCACCTCTTGGTTGGCATAATCCGTATGGATCGACGTAGCGAAAGCCGTTTTCAATAGCCGATGGTCATCCTGCCAGTCCATAATGGTTTCGAACCGTACCTCGGGACTCGCGGCATAGAAGATCATGTCCTGACGAATCGTCGAGCGGGGAGAAATTCGGTATTCGCTGCGAATGCGCAGTTCCACCGGACCGTCAGCCACCACTTTCCGGGATAACAGTTTGGCGCTTGGGGCCAGCTTGAGCTCAATGTCGGCATCGATATCCCAGCTGTCCCACGCCTCTGGCACATCCTCGGCCATCAGGAAGGTATTGAGCGGATGCCCAGCTCCTCGCAACTCCCGACCATTCCGCTTATCCACAAAGGAGGAGAGGAAGCCCTGCTCGTCGAATGCCACCTGGGCAAATGGCGTCTCTAGCGAATCCCCCGTGTAGATAAATGAGGATTCTCCTACTGGTACGACTGGAATTCCCTTCTGCAGCCTCAAGGCGACAGATGAGAAAGCCGGGATGGTCAGTCCGGCAACAGCCAGCCTGCGATTTCCCTGAAGATCCTCGAATACCTGTTGTTCTTGCTCCCCTGCTACCATCCAATCATCAACCATAGGCAGATAAACCGTATCCCTGCGTTCAAAAGACAGCGTATTGACAACCGAAAGAAGGTTCTCAACTGGACGTGTAGCAATTCGCTCCCGCAGAAGTTTGTCCGCTATCTCCATCAGCTCCGTCATTTCGCTAATGCATTGGTCATGCGCTTTCGGAATGCTGGTGCCGGGCAAGGTATCGTGGAACTGGTTGACCAAGAGCGTCTCCATCAATGGACGAATGCCTTCATCAGAGACGATGCGGTCGGCCTGAATCGCTTCCTTTACTGTGATGTACTCCAGATCCCGTAGAAGGTATTCCGCTTTGCGGTTGTTGCGCTTAATTGTGTGCTGATTGGTCAGCGTGCCACGATGAAGCTGCAAATACAGCTCTCCCGTGTGGGTGGAGGGATTGACCACGGTTTGCTCCAGCTTCTGCATGAATTCGCTAACGGTGACATGGGCGGAACGGGGCACTCCTTCCAAATCCTTCACCCGCCGTGCCATCTCAATCATCTCGAATTGCGGACCACCACCACCATCGCCAAAGCCGTAGGACAAAAGCCGCATGTTGGTCACCGTCTTCTCGCGGATGGCATCCTGATGCCGTCTCCCGTTAACCACGAAATCGATCAGATTCTCCGCGTCCGGCCAGATATGCGTCTTATTGAAATGGGTGAGCACCTGGGTACCATCGAGACCTTTCCAGTAGAAGGTTTCATAAGGAAAACGGGTCGTATCATTCCAGCCCAGCTTGGTGGTGAGGAAATAATCCACGCCACAGCCCTTCATAATCTGTGGAATGGCGGCGCTATAGCCGAAGGTATCCGGCAGCCAGAAAACATTGGAGGTAAAATTGAAATGCTCCTGGGTATAGCGTTGTCCCCAGAGAAACTGGCGAATGAGCGACTCTCCAGACGTAAGGTTGCAGTCACATTCGACCCAAACCGCTCCGTTTGGTTCATACCGCCCTTCCTTTACTTTTTGTTTGATATCCTCAAATAGCGCTGGATAATGCTTGCGAACCATCTCCGTGTGGTAGGCCGAGCTTTGAATGAACGTATACTCGGGGTAACGCTCCATCAGGTTCATCTGATTGGAATAGGTGCGGGCACATTTCTTAATCGTTTCATCCCGTTGCCACAGCCAGGCTGTATCCATGTGGGAATGACCGATCAATCCTGCAAAGGGAGCGGATGCTGAATTGGTCGCCTTGAGAATGACCTTCAGCAACGGACTCGCTTGCTGTAACGCGTGATAAAAGGCTTCCGCATCAACCGCATCATACGAGTAGAATAACAATTTATGAACTTCCATCAGCGTGTTGACTACATCCGCACGGCGGAAGCTGTCATGATCGAGTGAGGAGGCCAGTTGATTTAATGTCTTCAAATCGAAAAAGAAGTCAGCCACCTCTGCGTTTAATAAACAAATGTCCACGCCGCTGTATTCAAAATCGAAGCTTGTCGCCCCATTTTCTTCAAAAGGCATGCAGCCCTTCACATAATGACCCGCGTAATATTCCAGGGCAATCGCAATCAGCTGATCCTCCTGTACATCCTGCTTCAGCATGTCGCAGTAGTGGTTGCCATGTCCTGTCACAACGATTTTGCTGCAAAAGGTACCAAACGGCTTGCCATCCACCCACAGCATCGCTTCATAGCCTTCAATCCGCGGCCGGATGTAGAGGGTTTGCCCAGCATATTGTGCAGGTACCGCATAGTTTCCTTTGAACCAGCAATAGGTGCTCTCCCCTTGATAGCGATCACCAGGCAAGCAGGCGTGAAAGCGGCTATCCTCTGGAATGGTGTGCCACTGGTCGCCTGTAGGAAACATTGTCATCGGAACCTGGTCAATGG
>JAIMBU010000136.1 GCA_023511325.1 Gorillibacterium sp. | reverse complement strand
CATCAGAGTTGGTCATGACTGTTTGCAACTGATCCATTTGCTTCTGTAGCTCTTCGGTATTAGTCAATTGCTGATAAGCGAAATAATCTCCGGCTGCTTGGCCTTGACTCTCAACCTTCTGCAGGATCTCTGCATCAGTCAATGTCGTCTGAGCTTCGCTGTCACCTGCTGCCACTTGTCCGCTAGTGGGGTCGGCGGCAGTGGGATCTTCAGCTGCATCTGCTGCTTTGTCGTTAGTGTCGGCTTGCAGTGCTTCAGCATCGCTATTGGCGTTAGCCACAGCATCCGCATTGTCCGTTATACTTTGTACGGGATCTATCGTATCCGTGTCTCCCAATGCCTCAGTTTGGGCTTGTGTGGCATCCCCATTAGCTTCGGTCGCTTTGTCAGTAACTGCGGTATTACTCGTATCTGCTGCTGCAGTATCTATTTGTTTGGAGTCCACATTAATCTGATCGGTCTGGGTCTGATCGGATGCGGTATTCAGCTTATCTACGTCATCTGTAAAAAGATAGTACGCGGAAAGGACGACCATTAAGCTAAGCATAGAAACCAGCCATATTGTTTGACGCTTCGAATTCATCGCTAAATCCTCCTCTTGGTTTTCCCGCCGGTTTCCGGCGACCTATTCATTATTGTTTACTGGGAAGAATGGAGATTCTACTTATCGGAACATCAAGTCCTCGCTCCACAGCCTCCACTAGCAACTTTTTGACTGTCAAGTTTTCTGCACCCTTGGCAACAACAGCAACGCCCCTGATTTTCGGCTTAATATATTTAATAATCACTGGGGTTTGATTGCCTGATACTTGATAGAGCACGACTTCACCACTGTTGGATATATCGGTAATCTGTCTGGTTGCTCCAGTCTGGTCCTTCTCATTTGTCGTCTGTCGCGTCTGCTTCAATGATTTCTCAACCACCAATTCTTCGGTGGAATCGATCGTCACCATAACCTCTACGCTGCCCACTCCGACAATCTTCTGTAAAAGCTCTTTTAATTCAGATTCATAGGCTTGCTCATATTCACGAAAGGTTGTTCGCTCTTTACTTCCCTCTCCGCCAAGCACTGGAGCGCCTGCATCATCTCCTTGTACTGGGGATGCCCTTCCCGTTCCGATTGGATCTACTTCTTTAACTGTCATCTGATTTAAAACCATCAATAAAGCCCCTGCTAAACCAAGCATGATCAACCAGCGGAATAAGTGCGGCTTCTTAACCTCTCCTTTGGCGCCTCCACCTAGCAGAGTCTCCAACCATTTATTCCATTTGTTCACGGTAGGTATCACCTCCATCCATCAGTTATTGTGTGGTTTCCCGTTTGACTTCGATAGAGCCTGGATCAATCTGCCATTGATCACGGATAAAGGCGCTGATTGCTGTCGGATTCTCGGCCTCTTGTGCTTGATCTAACTCACTCTGTATGGCTGCCTCTTGAGCAGCTTGTGACTGAAGGATTTCATCATTATCAATCATAGCTACCGGAGTCATCTGTGCGATCGGGAGAATAGGTGCTATAGCAGCAATGCTTGAGCCTTCTTCCTCCTTCGCCGATGAGTGGGCTGCTAGCAGTAATACAACACTTTTGACAAACAATTTTTGCTCCTTATCTATTGCCGTGGTTACCTTGACTTGCACCACCTGCTCATCAAACCGGCTTTCGACACCCGTTCGTACGGACTCCGCCAAGCGTTCCTCCACAAGCGTTCGTGCCGAAGCATCATCCGCAGCCTTCAACCGTTCTCCTTCTTGCAGAATTACGTTTAAACTAGACATGTTGTTGACAGCTTGGGTGTCACTATTCTGACCAAAAACAGATGTATTCTGCTGGCTGTCTATCGCTTGCATCAGCTTATCCGTATCCCACTTCATCTGGAACAAACGCAGTACCGGGGATAAGAGGAGCATGAGTAGAAAAAGTCCAATAACCGTCTTTACGTACCGTTGCATGGTTTTGTTAGGTAGCAGCAAATCTGCAAAGGACGCGATGAGAATGACTACGATGATTTCCTTCAGCCAACCGCTAAGCCATTGCACCCGGCAGACCTCCTTCTTCACCTCATCATGAGCGACACATTTCCGGCCGCGATCATGATGGTAACAGCAAGGAAAAACATCAGCCCAACAGCGGCAAGAGCGGCGAATATATACATCATGTTCTTGCCGATCGTCTGCAAACAGGCAACAATTGGGCTATCCCCAAGCGGCTGAATAACTGCGGCGGCGAGCTGATATATAACGGCTAATGCTAGTATTTTAAGTGCTGGGAAAGCACAGATTAGAATCAGAATAATCACGCCGGCAAGTCCAATTGTGTTCTTGACCAGCAAGGATGCACCAATTACGGTATCGGAGGCATCTGTGAACATTCGTCCAACAACAGGAATGAAATTACCAGCCACATACTTAGCCGCGCGAAGCGTTACGCCATCTGTTATGGAGCTCACTGTCCCCTGTACGGAGATAACACCAAGGAAAACGGCAACCGACAAACCTAAGATTCCAATTGCAGCATTGCGCATCAACTTGGCCAACTGAGTCACCTTATAACGTTCATTTAGCGAGCTAACGATGCTGAGTAACGTCGAGAAAAACAAGAGTGGGAATATAATGGTGTAGATCAAGGTGCTGACTGTATGAATCATAAAAATGATAAATGGATGAAGCACCGTAACCGAAGCGATGTTTCCCATGGAAGCGAGAAGGGACAACAGGAGTGGTACAACCGCCATCATGAAATGAACCATGTTCCCGATGGCTTCCTTGGCATAACCGATCCCCACATCAAAGCTATTAACGGCCAATACCATCAGAACAAGATAACAAATGGAGTAGGCCACCTTGCTAACGGCTTGCTTCTCGAATGCAGTCTGCATCGTCTCGAGGATCATGCTAAACACCGAAAGAGCAACGATCGTAGCGAGTAGCTTACCATTGACTATAATTTCGTGAAAAAAGTAGCGTAATAGCCCTGTGATTACGTTCTTGAATTTGAAGCCGCCTGAGGTCACCATTTCTTTAAAGGTTGGCGTCGTATTATCCGGAAAATATCCCCCATAATCTCTTGTCAGTTGCTCCCAATAAGCTTCAACATTCTCTGTAGGTATCGTACTTGTCTGCTGGCTGGGTGCCTTCGTTTCCGTTGCTGCAAATGCTTGTCCCGCAGAGAGAAGTGTGAGCAGCATGGCCATGACCAGCAGTGGTTTCATGAACATGCGCATCCGAATCCACCCCCACAGCTTTTTGTTCCTACCAGTTCAGAATCTTATCAAGCTGGGATGAGCTTGATCACAGTTTCCACAATGACGGTGATGATCGGTATTGCCAGCACCATAATCAGGATTTTGCCTGTCATTTCAATCTTGGAGGCGATGGCCTCCTGACCGGCATCCCTGACGATCTGGGCACCAAACTCCGCGATGTAAGCAATGCCAATAATCTTCAGAATGGTTTTAAAAAACACTGGTCGGACATCCGAACGCGCGGCCAAATCCTCAAGCACTTGGATCACAGAGGAAATCTTACCTAGCAGGTAGAGGAAGATCATAATACCCGTGAAGGTCGCGAGTAAGAAGGCAAAAATCGGCTTTTGTTCTTTTAGAATGAGAATGAGGACAGTGGCTATGAATGCTATACCAATAAGCTGTACCATTTCCAAGGCATTCACCTACTGAAACAGAAAAATGGTTTTAATTTCCCGAAACAAAGTGCTCAGCATATTAACAACCATAAACAAAACAACAACAAACCCGATCAGCGTCACCCAACTAGCCATATCTTCCTTACCCATCTGCTTAAGCACGGTATGAATCATGGCAATGATGATGCCAATTCCGGCTATTTGGAAGATCGCATCGACATCCATACTCATGTGGCACCCCAGTCTCAAAACATGATCACGACAATGAGAGCCGACCCCAGAATACTAAGGCTTTTCCACAGCTTTCCGTAGTTTTTATCATCATCTATCGCATTGCGTTCCTCTATGAGCAGATGACTAATTGTCATTCGGATGTGCTTGACCTGATCCTCAGAGTCGGATATTCCGAGTGTTGCGCCAAACTGGCGCAACGCCTCTCGTTCCGGTTCCTTCATCGCAGTGCGCTTCCAGCCCTCGGTCATCGCCTTGTTCCAGCTTTCTGCTGCAGATATCCCCGAAGCGATACTCGACATCCCTTCCGCGGCGTCACTGAATAGCTCTGAGAGCGGGTAGGATAGTGGTACACTTGCTGAACGCAGCGCATCAGGTAACGGAGTCGAGCCGTACAGGATCTCAGTTTCTAGACGCTGAAGCGCAAGCGTGAGTTGACGAATTTGCCGAGGCCGCCGCGCGAGTTGCATGGACTGGTAGAGTCCAATCATGGCACCGGCAATCAATATAAGCATAGCTCCTAGCATTTTTACCATGGTGAGCCGCCGCTAGCGATATTTGGTGCTCTCGCCTGGGACTTGGCAACCCTTAAATCACTTACCGCTGCTAGGAAGGATTGTCTTTGCCGTGTAAGCAACACCATCTTCGTAAAGAATCCATCCTCCAGTAGTTGTTTGAGTGCAGGTCGATTCTTTACCTCCTGCAGATTCCGCCCGTGGGCGGTAGCAATAACGCGAATTCCCGCATTCATGGCTTCCAAAACCGCTTCAGCATCTTGGAGAGTACCGATTTCATCAACTGCGATTACCTCAGGTGACATCGAACGAATCATCATCATCATTCCTTCTGCTTTTGGGCATCCATCCATGACATCTGTTCTTGGACCCAGATCAAATGTTGGAACACCCCTTACACATGCAGCAATTTCCGATCGCTCATCGACGACTGCAACCTTAAGACTGCCCTTGAGTCCACTTGAGCCTTCACTTAGCATCCGAATCAAGTCACGAATCAAGGTGGTTTTTCCTTGCTGCGGTGGAGATACAATCAAGGTGTGATGGATGGTGCCTAAATCTCTGTCTAAAAGTTGCGGTAGAATAGTGATACCGCAGCCCTTCACTTGGCGCGCAATTCGGATATTAAAGCCCGCCACATCCCGAATCAGCCTGACCTTTCCCGCCTCAAGCACAGTTCGTCCTACCAAACCGACACGATGCCCACCTGCCACTGTGATGAATCCACGTCGGAGCTCTTCCTCAAAGCTGTACAGCGAATGACGTGTAAGCAAATCCAGTAATCGGGCGCAATCTTCTCTTCCTGGTGTGTAAGCACAAGTAGGATCATTACCGAGAGTTCCGTCCGCAGCCGGAAAGCTGCTTCCTCCCCCGTATAAGATCTCCAGTGATCTGCCTTCGCGTACCCGAATCTCCTCGACTTGTGCCAGCACACCTAGTGGCAGCTTAGTGAGAACGGTCTTTATTCCTGTCGGCAGCATATCCATGATGCTATCCGGCATATCCGTCCCTCCCTTACGCGAATCTTGTTAAACTATATGCTTGTACGGTTAAAAAATATGACTCTCTCAATCAATTTTTTAATATGCAGATAAGCTTCATCTACTTCTTCTCCATGGTATGCAAATTCGTACGTATTTAGGATAGGTTTGTACAGCTGTGGTAGATCATCCGCTCTCGCACGAAGCATGGGCTAAACGCATAAGATGACTCCATGAGGCAATAATTCGCAGATTAGGAGGTCTATAATGAGGGTGCGGGTTATTTCTTCCCTTAAGGATGCGGAACCAGAGGACTTTCAAGGTAAAACAGCGGTAGTTATTCATACGCTCCGACTAACCAGCAACATCGTCACAGCGCTGGCAACGGGAGCAAGTGAAGTCAGGATTCTGGAGACGGCTGAGGAAACACGCCTTATTGCTGAGCCAGATGACATCACGACTGGTGAGAAAGAAGGTCAGAAGATTCCTAGCTTTGATCTAGGCAACAGCCCAATCGAGCTTACAGGCTCTTCCATTATAGGTAAGCGGATTGTGATGACCTCAAAGAACGGAAGCATCGCACTGAAGAAAGCTGCATCTGCCACTTCAATCCTCATCGCTTGTATATTAAATGCAAGGGCTTGTGCCGCTTACGCCCTACAGCTAAAACGTGATATTACGATTCTCTGTTTAGGTTCAGGGATGCATTTTGATGCCGCAGATGGAATTGCCGCTGGAATGCTCGTGAGTGAACTTCAAGATTTGGCAGGAAGTAAAGCAGGGAGAGCATGCGGGGTACAAAATTTATCTACCGATGACATGGCTTGTGCAATGCTTGGCTTTTATTATGGGGTCAGAGCAAGAACGACTGGGACCCTGCTTCACACCGAACTGGGGCGAAAGCTCTGCCGACGAGGTCTCTCTCGTGATGTCGTATATTGCGCTCGGCAAAATTTCCATGAAGCAGTGCCTATCTTCAATGATGGTTTGATCATACGAGTACTTTAGGCGTTCTAAACCTTTTCGCCTGTCATACTTATGGAGTAGGAGATTCAAAGAAAAACCGATAGCCCCTTTGCAGGTGCTTAGCAGCAAGGGGGCTTAAGTATGATTGAAGGTGATGAAGGATTATGAGCGGCAATGCCATTTTGCTGATTTTAATTGGAGTTGGGCTTCTCGGACGCTCAAATATTATTACGGTGGCTGCCTGTGTGCTTCTTGTGGTCAAGCTACTCAGCTTGGATCGGTTTTTCCCCACGCTTGAGCGCAGAGGACTGGAAATGGGCTTGTTGTTTCTAACCATTGGCGTTTTGGTTCCCTTTGCAAATGGAAAAATCACCATGAAGGATATTGGTTCTGTGCTGATGAGTGTTCCCGGAGCACTTGCCCTTATCGGCGGAGCGACCGCTGCTTACCTGAACGGACGTGGACTTGAGCTACTGAAGCTTGATCCCCAGATCGTTGTCGGCTTAGTGATCGGTTCAATTTTCGGCATCATTTTTCTAAAAGGTATTCCGGTTGGTCCTCTGCTCGCTGCAGGATTAACTG
>JAIMBU010000135.1 GCA_023511325.1 Gorillibacterium sp. | reverse complement strand
CCCTGAGTTTTCGGGTAGCAGAGAAAATGGAAGCTCAATCTTCTACATTGCTAAGAACGCCAAGAACACAGAAGGCGCTTGGGAATTCATGAAATTTATGTACTCCTCAGAAGAACTGGCCAAATTCATGAGTGGCATGGGCAATATTCCTTCAAGAGTAACAGCTATGGACAGTCCATTATTTGCCGATGTTGCAGACTCTGCAACGTTCATCGAATTCTCCAAGAACAAGAACATAAAGTCGTTGCCCAATATCCAACCCTTAGCTGATATTCTCAACAAAGTTATCAAGGAAGAATTCGAAGCGATGTATAACCTGAGACAAACGCCAGAAGAAACGCTGAAGAAAATGCAAAGCCGCACAGAAGACCTGCTTAAATAAAAGGCTGGATGTCATCATCTTTAGGGTATATCCATGGATTATGGATAGTAGGTTGAAAAAATAATCGGTGGCTGAAGTTTTCAGGACACTTGATTGGTAAGCGTCATGGTGGGCAACGGTATCCATGAGGGAACCGTTGCCCTCAAGACGTGGCAAAAGCCTTGGCCGACTGATTCCGCGGAGGAAGAAGGGTTGGAATGAGAAGACGAACTAATCTGACAGGATTGATGTTTGCGGCGCCATTCATTATCGGGTTTCTACTATTTACGTTATATCCAACCGGAGCTTCTCTGTTCTACAGCTTTACAGATTTCAACCTGTTTAAGCCACTCAAATGGGTTGGCTTAGACAATTACAAATGGATACTAGAAGAACGAGAAGTCCTCAAGAGCATTAAGAACACCATGTACATGGTCATTCTGGCAACACCAATCAGCCTGTTCAGTGGACTGATGATGGCCCTTATGTTGAACATGAAGCTTCGCGGGCAATCGATCTTTCGTACTTTGTTCTACATACCTTCGATTGTACCGGTCATCGCCTCCTCGCTCGTCTGGATGTGGGTGCTCAATCCACAAAGCGGGCTGATCAATTCGGTATTAAAGAGCTTAGGAATCAATGGCCCCAACTGGCTGCTCGATTCTGCCTGGACGAAACCCTCGCTTATTATCATGTTGGCCTGGGGTTCGGGCGGCATTATGATTATTTTCCTAGCTGCTTTGCAGGGTGTATCCAAAAGCTTGTATGAGGCAGCGGATATTGATGGAGCGGGATCATTGCGTAAATTTTTTCATGTCACCATACCGAGCATATCGCCGATCATTCTGTTTCAACTGATCATGAGTTTAATTACGTACTTCCAGTTTTTTGCCCAAGCCTTTATGCTCGCCTCTTTAACAGCCTCTGGTCCAGATCAGACGATGGCAGGGCCGGAGAAATCACTGCTATTCTATGCGATTCTGCTCTACCGGGAAGCGTTTGTCGACTTCAAGATGGGGCATGCAAGTGCGATGGCCTGGGTGTTATTCCTGCTTACAGCGCTAGTGACCTGGCTGGTCTTCAAGAGCTCAAAAAAATGGGTAACGTATGGAGGGGAGTAGAAGATGAATCTAATCAAGCGGAAAATTGCTCCCTATTCCTTGTTAGTGTTCTTTAGTCTAATTTTTGCCGCTCCGTTGTTGTGGCTGTTATCGACGTCGCTTAAACGGCAGGATGAGTTATTTGCCAATCCTCCGATCTTTATTCCACATGCCTTTCAGTGGCAGAACTATGCGAATGTGTTTAAGACGATTAACTTTTTTCAATTGACTGGCAATACGGTGTTCATATCTGTTCTGGCAGTCGTTGGTGTGTTGATTTCCGCTCCCCTGGCTGCTTATGCTTGCTCCCATATTGATTGGTGGGGAAAGAAACTGCTGTTTACGATCGTATTGGCGACCATGCTGCTGCCCTATCAGGTGACGATGGTTCCGCTCTACGTGCTTTTTAACAAAATGCATCTGATTGGCACCTATATTCCCTTGGTGCTTCCGGCGTTTCTTGGGTCTGGAGCGGGCTACTATATTTTCCTGATGCGACAATTCTTCATGACCCTTCCTCATTCTCTTGTCCAAGCGGCAAGAATTGACGGGGCCTCGGAATGGCGCATTTATGTACAGATCATTCTTCCGCTGTGCAGACCGGTTATCGCTACGGTGGGTGTATTGGTATTTCTCGCAACTTGGTCCGATTTTCTTGGACCATTGCTTTACTTGAATGATGCTAAGAAATACACCTTATCACTCGGACTTTATTCATTCATGCAGACGCATTATATCCAGTGGGAACAACTGATGGCGGCGAGCGCCATGTTTACGATTCCGATTATTATTCTTTTCTTTTTTGCCCAGAAGCAATTTATTGAAGGAATTGCTCTGACCGGTATTAAAGGCTGATTAGCTAGCAAGAAGCGATTTAGGTAAAGGTGGGAGTACATGACAGCATTGATGAAAAGGGGAATTATCGTCTCCTGCCAGGCTTTGCCCGGCGAACCTCTCTATGGAGGCAATATCATGGTGAAGATGGCATACGCTGCCTTGCTTGGTGGAGCAGTGGGGATTCGAACCAATGGCCCTGATGACATTACAGCGATCAAGCGAGAAATCCCGCTACCTGTTATAGGTTTGTTTAAACGGAACATCGTGAATTCAGACATATTCATTACACCAACCTTGGAAGAGGTAGCAGCCGTTGTTGCCGCTGGAGCGGATATTGTAGCTATGGATGTGACCGATCGCGAGAACCGTTATGAACAGGTTCAGGAATTGCTCAATTATGTTCACCGTGCGGGGCGGTTGGCAATGGCGGATATCTCCACCTTTGCTGAAGGTGTGCAAGCGGAGAAGCTTGGCTTTGATTATGTCTCCACTACGCTTTCTGGTTACACGCCGTACAGTCCCCAACAGCTAGGTCCGGATATTGAGCTGGTAGGTAGACTGAATGAAATGCTAAAGGTGCCGATTTTTATGGAGGGCAAAATTGCTCGTCCGGAGGAGGCGCTGTTGGCGTTGGAAGCGGGTGCACAATATGTTGTGGTCGGAAGCGCCATCACACGACCGAAATCGATTACGGAAAGCTATACCTCTGTTGTATCCAGTTGGTTGAATGAGAACATATGGAGGGGTGAAGGAGAATGAAAACGAGCTTAAGCATATGGAGTGTCCATAAATATGTGTATGCGGGTGAGCTTACTAACGTGGGCTTCATTGAATTTGCCGCTACGACAGGAGCGAGTGGCGTTGAGCTTCTCAGCGTTTTCTGGAACGAGGATGGGTTGGAAGCGAAGCGAATTGTCGATGCATTGCAGCGTACTGGGCTGGAATTAGCTTGTTATAGCGCATGCAATAATCTAGCTGTGGCAGACGTGGAGGCTCGCAAGGTGCAGGTAGCTGACATTAAAAACTCCGTAGATCGGGCGGCACAGCTAGGTGCTCGGGTTGTACGTGTTTTCTCAGGCGATAAGGACGAGACCGTTACCTATGAAACGGCTAAAGCTTGGATTATTGCCGGGCTGCAGGAAGCGGCTGAATATGCGGAGTCGAAAGGAATTACCTTATGCTTGGAGAACCATGGGCTATTTGCCGGTCGGGCAGATCAGGTTCTAGAAGTGATCTCCACAGTTGGCGCTAGCCGACTCAAAAGCACGTTTGATACAGGGAACTTTCTCTTGGTTGATGAGGAGCCGAGCGAAGCGGTAGAGAAACTGAAGCAGCATATCGCCCATGTGCATCTAAAGGACTTTGCCAAAGTGGATGAGACTTATGAGGGTACCATCTATACGGCATTATCGGGGCAACGATATGCGGGCTATGCACCGGGCGATGGCTCGGTGGACTTGCCTTATATTATGCGACAATTGAAGGATAACGGTTACGAAGGGTGGCTGTCGGTCGAATATGAAGGCGATGAGGAACAAAAACAAGGCTCCATTCGTTCCATCCAAAACCTGCAGGCTATTCTGGCCAACCTATAGAACCTTCTGTTACGGGGGCGGGAGATTGCGATGAAGCTACCTTTTCTTAAAAATTCTGTAGCCTTAGGAGTCGATATTGGCGGAACCAAGATACGATTTGGCCTAGTAGCGAGTGATGGCACGATGCTCTGTGAGCTGACGTTGCCAACGCTGGCTGCTAAACGGCGGGTCATGGATCAGGTTTTTCTCGGTATTGAAACTATCAGGCTAACCTGGGAAGAACGCAAGGACAGCAGGCCGCTCCTTGGCATTGGTATAGGTAGTGCAGGTCAGATCGATTTTGCCAGCGGGAGCGTTCATTTCGCTAGTGACTTGATTCCTGGATACACAGGTACGCGCTTGCTGCAGCTTGTTGAGCAACGTTTCGGTTTGCCTGTTTATGTTGACAATGATGTCAACGTGATGGCGCTGGCAGAGAGTCTTCTGGGAGCGGGCAAGGGACTGGAGCATATCGTCTGCATAGCGCTGGGTACCGGTGTAGGGGGAGCGATTATCGTTGGCGGCGAGCTTCTGCATGGTGTAAATGGCGGAGCAGGTGAGATTGGGCATATGTCCGTCAACATGCTTGGTCCTCGCTGTATTTGTGGAAATCGTGGTTGTCTGGAGGTCTACGCCTCAGGTACGCGCATCGCCAAACGCTATCAGGAGAAGATCGAGCTCAAGGGGTTGAATCCGTCAGGCGCATTGATCGAAACCCGCCAGGTGATTGCTCAGTGGCTTAATCAGGAGCCGGAAGCCGTTCAGGTCATGGAAGAGGCGATCACTGCTCTGGGAGCAGCGATCGCGAGTCTTATTCATGTTTTTAACCCACAGGCGGTAATTATTGGTGGTGGACTTGCCGAGATCGGGGAATCGCTATTTACTCCCTTGCGGACAAGGATTGGGGGCTTAACGATGCCCTCCATGCTCCAATCTGTTCGTCTTGTTCCGGCTGAGTTAGGGGAGAACAGCAATATGGTTGGTGCGGCACTGCAAGTTTGGGTCTATCGTTAGGCTAGAATCACGGAGCCTAAGAATAGAGTTGAATTGTTCCAAGTATTGAAGGCTGCGGACTGTATTGCAGCTATTCTTGTTTTTAGGCTTGTTTACTCAGACTTTCGGACCGTATAGCCCTTATTATCCTTAAACTGCACCTAATTACTGTAGATTGAGCAAATAGCTGCATCTGAGTCCGAAAGTGTGGGGAGTCATGCTGAAGTCGAAGAATAAGTTCACCTCAGTCCGTTACAATCAGGTTAACGTAACTTCATGTCGTAAGAACCTAACCGTCTTAAATTTAACAAGTATAGAACGATTCAACTTTGATTTAGCCCTGTTAGTGGCAATAAATGTGCTCAAAGTGGTGTTCAAGAGGCTCGAACTTATGCTGAATAATGACCAAATCGAAAAAAGTAAACATTGGAACAGGCGGGGGTGGCTTTGACTTCCAAACCTGTTCCGATGGTTTAAAGTCATCCCAGGCTTGCATCCATGTCCAGCAGCTTTGAAGTTTCATATCCTGTCATAGGAATGGAATTTCAAACTGAGGGGGAGCTTGCCATTAAAGCTAAACCAAGAGGTCCATCACATGTACCTGGACATCTGATTATTAAATGCCATCATGGTGTTTCTCACACGACTATGTGCAAGGAGTACCAGAAGAATGGTCATCGCCTTGTTTCCCACAATGCGGTACTTGGTTATGATGTGATTAAAGTTAAGGATAAACTGGAGCAAGCACAGCAGCACTATAACAAGCATTCCTGCGTGAAATGTGCAGAGCTCAATCACTATCGCTATGTCACGGAGACACCCAATGACCCCGACTACAAGGATCAATATGGGCTGAGGACGATAAAAGCGAATAAGGCTTGGGACACAACAAAAGGTAGAAAAGCTTCGGTTATTGCGATTGTTGATACAGGCGTCCAAAGCAATCACCCTGATCTTAAGGGAAAGCTGCTGACTGGCTATAACTTTGTCAGCAATAATAAGAATACGAACGATGATTATGGACATGGAACCCATGTTGCTGGTATTGCGGCAGCGATCACCAATAACAAGGTGGGCGTTGCGGGAACAGCACAGCTCAATCAGATTCTCCCCGTGAAGTCGTTTAACAACAAGGGAACGGCGACATCGGATCATATTATTCAAGGAATAATGTACGCGGCTGATCAAGGAGCCCGGGTGATCAACATGAGCTTTGGCGGTAGCACCTATTCTACTTTGGAGGCAGAAGCTTGTGCCTATGCGTTGAAGAAGGGTGCTGTCCTCGTGGCCGCAGCAGGGAATAACGGGAACAGTGAGCTTTCCTATCCCGGTGCCTATCCCGGCGTGATCTCTGTAGCCGCAACGGATGCGAATAATAAGAAAGCAAGCTTCTCTTCCTATGGCAAATGGGTGACGGTTGCTGCTCCGGGTGTGGATATTCTTTCGACCTATCCGGAGAGCAAGTATACGTATTTAAGCGGCACCTCCATGGCAACTCCTTTCGTGTCGGGCCTAGCGGGTTTATTGGCAGCGAAAAACCGGACGAATACTCAGATTAGCAAGTTGATTAAGGAATCAGCGGATTCGATTGCTGGCACCGGTTCCAATTGGCAGTATGGGTTAATCAATGCACAGAAGGCTGTGCAGGCGGCTGCTGGAAAAAGCACAAGCACTCGCATCTCCACGCCCTATATTCCACAAGCTGCTGACTCCGGGCATATGCGCCAAGCCGCAAGTCGGACAGCGAGCCAAGTGTTCAGTTCCCATAGGTGAGGAGGAACACTGAACACTCCTCCAATCCCCAATGGAGAACCACAGGCATGAAAATGAATACAAAAGGGACTGTTCTTGCGTCAGTTATGCTGACTTGGGAGCAGTCCCTTTATATAATGGAGGGTGCTAATCGTTGATTATTAAAACGTTTGTTGATTATTGCAACAATAAACAGGGCGCTTATGTTTTATAATAAAAATTAATATCAATAATAAGGGGAAAAGCCAAATGAATAAACAAGTCTTTTGTTTCAGGGGAATTCCATTACCGATGGTGGGCGCGGACGTAGTG
>JAIMBU010000134.1 GCA_023511325.1 Gorillibacterium sp. | reverse complement strand
GCAGGAACCTGGGAGGTGGAAATTACCTATTTTCCCATGCCCATTGAGCATCCAGATCGACCCTTTTATCCCTATATGCTGATGATTGCTGATCGTAAACAGAATTCTGTGATCGGAGTTGAGCTTGCCCGTGAGCGGGAGGATTTTGCCCAAGAGCTGCTGGGGGTTTTCCTCCATAAAATGATCACCCTTAAAGTTAAGCCTGCACAAATTGCTTACCGAACGGATTTAACCAGAGACGTATTCGAAAAGACCTGCCAAACGTTAAAAATCAGACTAGAGCACACTCCCGATCTCCCCATGGTTGAAGAGGTATATGAGGATATGTCCCAGCATTTTGAATAAATTGGCGCTTAGAAACCTGTTGATCGCTTCAGCATTTGTAACAAAAAGAAAACAGCTTCTGCTATGATGGCAGAAGCTGTTTTACGTATGTCCAAATGGATGTTATCTCCTAAGAACGCTGAATAGATGTTATTCCTCAATCAGGGAGCATAGCTTTGAATTCTAGCTCAATAGAGCCGCTGAAGGATGGCTGAATTAGCTCCAAATCTATCGCATAGACGAGAGTAGGCTGGGAGCTTTTATTGATAAATTCAAACTCACGGATGGATGCAGACAATAAGGTACAGTCGAAGGTTAAGCAGACACTGTGAGAAATCCCCCTTATATTAATACAGTCATCGGCGAGCTGGACGGGCTTGTAAAGCGATATAAAGCGTTCCGTCAACGAACCGAGAACAGTGGAGAACTTGAAGCGGTCGTGAAGGTGAAGAATTACGGAATCGGAATGGTCTTCAGTCAGGGTGAAGCTACGCGTCAGTAACTCCAGATGGGGCACCGCATAGGCCTGGGTGAGATCGATAGCAAAGTGCCCATGCTTGGCCTCCTCTGAGGTGCTGAGGATAGTTGATTTGTAGCTCCTGCCTGCTTGCTGGAACATGCCATCCACAATCGGCACGGAGTGTCCGTGAGATCCATTGCACAGTAGGCTGTAGCGATCAGCTCCAAAATAATCCTTCGTATATTCACCTGAGCCGATATCGGCAAGTAAGGTCTCTCCCCCAAGATGAAGAACAAAGCTACCTATATCGTTATGATTATGGGGCTCATCATTATGGCCACCCTTTGCAGCGAAGCTCAGCTTTCGTCCATCGCTAGACAGCTGGCGGATAACAAGCCACTGTGCATCGGGAAGATCATAGGTTGCGTCAGGCCATTCTAGGCCACATTCACCATCGCTCCAGACGAAATCGCGAATCGTTGGCGTGAAGCGACACATTGGATCATGGGTTAACTTGAGACGATGTTTCCACTCCGGGACGTGCACATCTGGATAACGCCGTTTTAAGTAATGAATTAAACCAACAGAATAACCAAAGACGGTTTCACAGTCGGAGAAAGGAACGGTGAAAGCTCCACTTAAATAGCATTTTTGATGAAACAAGGCAATCTGCCGTACTTTCTCATCGGCTAATAGATCGATTTGGTTTGCCGTTCGTTGTCGTAACAGTTCCGCGAAGGAGACGAAAAAACCGAAGCCATAAGTCCAGTAGCCAACTCCTTCGGTACAAGCACCGTCCTCCTCGAACCCACTTAAATAGCCTTCGATGGTTCGAATCACTCGTAGCAATACAGGAGTCAGGCGATCTGCATCTGGTAGCAGATAAAGGGCTGCACCTCCGACTGAAGCTGCACAGACGGCCGCCCAGTTATTCGTCAATGTTTCCCAGCCGTAGGAGGAATCAAGAGCACTATAGGGCTCGAGAATTCGCTTCTTTACTTCGCTCACGGCACGCTCGGCGACTAGCGGATGGAGCTTGTCCTTGAGTAAACTAACAATCTCAGCTAGAGCGAATCCAGTCTCAGCTGCGAACAGATCGATGGGTGGTTTGTGCTCGTCAAATGGCTCCAAGGAATGGCCCCAGAAATGTGCGGGTAAGCACCAGCTATACTCTTCGCATATCGCCCATATCGTGTCTTCTAGGGCTTGGAGGCTTTCCGTAGATTCCTCCAGTAAAGCCAGTGTAGCTAAAATAGTTAAGCGCTTACGTCGGCCGAAGTAATAAGCCTCATATTCAACCCGTGTGCCCTTCGTGTCGTATAATTTGAAGGCGGAGAAGGGGAGTATGCCAACGGGTTCTGAAAGCAGGCGTTTTCCTTCAAGGATTAGCTCCTCCATTTGGTCCTTATATTGAGGGGCTGCGCGAAGCTTTTCCCATGTCTGGGGACTTCGCGCTTCGGCGAATAAAGTAGCGGTGTTATCTGGTATAAACGAACTAGACTCCAATGCTTTTTTTAAAATTAGATCATTCATCGGATACGATCCTTTCCTAGGAAATCTTAGTTACGGTTAGACAAGCCCATTCTACCATGATTGATCTTTGGGCGGAACGCATTTGTTGATTAATCAGCATTGAGCAGATGGATTGATGCGTATAAGTAATTGGTGTTTTTTTACCAACAGGTGTATTTTTATGTATAACGTACAAGTTAAATTCGTGGGAGGTAAAGGAATGCAAAAGCTTGTTTTTTTTGTTGGAGTAGCGGGTACTGGAAAGACCACTGTAGCTAAGAAGCTTGCCGAGAAGACATCGGTTGTGTTTATTGATCGGGATACGGTAGGGGGAAAATTTGTCGAGGCTTTACTGATCGAGGAGGGGCTCGACAAGGATGATCGTGACTCTGAATTCTATAAGAAGAACCTGAGGCACCTTGAATACGACGCCACAGCTGATATTTGCTCGGAGAACTTGGCACTTGGCCAGAATGTCTTCATGATTTCTCCTTTTACAATGGAGCTAAAAAGCCAGGAGTGGATTGAGCGGTTACTCACAGCTGCTGGTCGAAGCTTTTCTGACGTTGATGTCAAAATCGTTGTGGTTACTCTATCCGATTCAGAGAAACAAAGAAAACGTATAGAGATTAGGCAGACGACAAGAGACGAATGGAAGCTAGAACATTGGGAGGAATACTGGAAAACCCTACGATTTGTACCCGAAATCAACTGGAATATCCCTTCCTCCTCGATCCTGATCTACGATAATAGTGAGGATTTAACGGAAGACCATATTCAAGACATCAGTACATTTGTCGGGATTAATCTATAGATTTGGCTGTAAGGAAGGCAGAGACAACCGATGATGGGACGGACAACTTGAGCGCTGCATCATAAAAAAGAACCTCCAGCTCCACGTATTTAGTGGCCTTGGAGGTTCTTTGGCACTTCAAATGGTGGTTTAGGAAGCGAGGTTACTCAGCACACCAATAGCCATGAGGAGAACAACGCCACAAACGAAGATTCCGTTTATGATTGTTCCAGCAATCGCGAAGCCTTTTTTGCGGTTTTTTTGGAGCAGAGCGACAATACCCAGGATGAAGCCGATAAACATCGCAATCATCGTGCCGAATATGCCTAACCCGATCAGAATAAGTCTAGGGTAGTTACCGTTATCTTTAAAATCCTGCATATTAAAGGTGTTGTTGTCTACATTAACCCAATCCATGATTAAAGTTACAACTAAAATAGATAAACCGACCGTGAGTATGCAACCGAGAAGTCCAAGAATAAAGGATGCAGCGCCAAGGCCAGAGCCCTTCTTCGCCTGGTGTTGCTGTACATCCTCGTTGGGTACAGGCTCAGAGAATGCGCGGTATTCTTTAATGGGTTGTTCAATTGTTACAGGAGCTGTATCTGTGTTGTTCGGTTTGGTCTGCCATTCTGGAATTAAATCTTCATTACGATCGTCCATGCCATCACCTCATATACATTTTTGTCGAACATGCTCTAATTGTATAGGTTTCTACCATATTTTGAAATGTTTTTTTGGATAATGCTCACTATTGGATTGTCTACGACAGATTAGGCTTTGTTATAATCTAGGCTTGCCTTGCTATGCTTTATCCGTATGGTCGGAGCATTCGTGAACGGTAAGCTAATGAGTGGTCAATAGAGCACTCACCCAATAACGTTACTTTACAATTGTAAATCGTCTATAGTAATATAAAAATCATACACGATTTACAATTGTAAACGCTTTCTTGACAAAAGGTTTGATTCATACCAAATCTTAATCGGATGAGACAGCATTTTGTGCAAAAATGATCTGCGAGGGGATGAGTTGGCTAAAGAGGCCTGTTGCCCAAATATAAACAGCAATGAATATTGATAGCGCTCTCAATAGGGAGGGGGGTTCGTTTGTGCTTAAATATTCAAGAGTTTTTCGCAGGTTTTTGATCTCTTATGTAGTTATTTTAATTATTCCCATCATCGGTGGTTACATGTCTTATCGTACATCGATTTCTGTTACGCAATCCATCTCTATTGAGAATAGTGTGACTCAACTTCAGAAGAGCCAAGAAATATTAGAGCGCCGTATGGCTGAAGTTGAAGGCTTCACCAGGCAGTTGGCAATTAATCAGGATTTGAACGTCCTGATGAATGAAAGACAGAATGAAGAAAAAACGAATGTTTACGGCATCTGGAAAATGATGAAGAATGTCTTAACTTTCGGTCAGACGAATGATTTTCTGCAAAATTATTACATTTATCTAGCTAATTACAATGTCGTTCTGACGCCGGGTTCTGCTTATTACCGACCTGAGCATTACTATGAGATTTGCCATTATAACAATCTCTCTCTGGATCAGTGGAAGCAGACGATCTTAGGAAAAACACACACCAGTGAGATTAAGCCTTTGAGTCCCTTCGTCAATAAAAGCACACAAACCGCAGTCATTACGTATATGCAGTCACTTCCGCTCGATAGCTTCAACGGCTCCTCACCCGCAGTCGTTGTGATAATTATTGATGAAAAAATAATCTCTAGCCTGTTATCGGGCTTGACAGACCGCTATGGTGGCTGGGCCCATATTAGTGATGCAGAAGGGAACACGATTGTTTTACGTGGAGTGAATGAACCGGACATGGTGAAGCTTTCTTCTGACGCTCGCTTTGACAAGACTAAAGTTAGTCAGTTTTATGAGGATGATCTTGTGATTACCATCCGTTCCAAGACGAATGGCTGGGTTTACCGAGCAGGGATTCCTCGACACGCACTACTGGAGAATGCGAATACGATCAAGAATATGACCTGGTCTGTAACCGGTCTCGCCCTTTTAATTGGGCTATTGGCAGGGCTTGTACTTGCTTATCGAAACAGTGTCCCGATCAATCGGTTGATTGGTGTGATGAAAGAGCAGTTTGGTAAGGAAGGAACGGTAGAACGCAACGAATTCGATTTTTTAAGTGGTAATATATCGAACATGATTACCAAGAACAAATTCCTTGAGACGGAGCTGGGTCGTCAGCTGCCCATGGTTAGAGATGGATTCCTCAAACGTCTGATCGCAGGTGAATTCCGCTCCCGTGATGAAATCTTCGCTGCTGCTGCTCAAGCGGATATCGGGCTGAACAGTGGAGCCGGCTATGCGGGAATTATGCAAATCAACGGGTACTCCGGAATGGATAGCGTTGAGATCCTCAATGAATTGAATGCAGCCCGACTGCTATTGAAGCAGGCTCTTTTCGATCTGGGTAGCCTTGTTCCGATGACGGATATGGGCTCAGATAAGATAGTCGTCTTATTCTTCTCCATAGAAGGTGAAACAAGCAAGCCGCTCGAACAGGAGAATATCACTGCAATTATCGATCATTTAGCTCAATACGTGTTCAACGAATACCGCATTACCATCCAAGCCGCATTTGGTGATCCGTTCACTTCGGTAACTGAGGTTAGTCAATCGTTTGAGCAAGCCAAGCAAGCCTTAGAATATGCTGCCTATATGAACAAAAAAAGCATCGTCTGGTACAACGAGACGCGGATGGAGAACTCCACCTACTATTACCCGATTGATATTGAGCAACGATTGATTAGCACCATCCGCGCTGGGGAAATTGATGAGGCCAAACGGATCGTTCTTTCGATTATTACGCAGAATATCGAGCATCAAGAGTTATCCATTGAGATGAAGCATCAGTTAATTGGGGAATTGAAGGGAACCTTTCTAAAATTGCTTGATCAGAAAGCTTTTCTGGAGTCCCCGCTTTTTGAGAACTTGAAGAATCGGATTATGGATATCCGCTTATCGGAATCGGTGGAATGGATCCATGGCGAGTTTATTGCCATCATGGAAGCATTGTGTGGATTGATAACGAATAAGAAGAATGATATTCATATCAAAACGGTTGAGCAGATCAATCATTATATTTCAGAAATGTATGCAGACTCTGAACTAACCCTATACCAGGTGGCCGAACAGGTGGAACGACCGGAGAAATACATTTCCCAATTGTACAAAGAGGTAACAGGAGTTAATTTGTCTGACCATTTGGAGAAAGTCAGAATGGATCATGCAGCCCTGCTCTTAAGGAAAAATGGGTACACGGTCGACGAAATCGCAACGCTTGTTGGCTATAACAGCTCACATTCCTTTCGGAGAGCCTTTAAACGAGTAATGGGCATTTCCCCGAGTTCATATAGGGGTTCTTGTGATAAAGAGTAACCTTTCTTGGGATAATGAGGGAGGAAGCACTGATAACTCTATCCTGTAGTGAGAAACGACTGCACTGTCCATAAGAGGACAGTGCAGTCGTTTTTCTTGAGCTATTGCCAAGCGCAAGGAGTAAATATAAATCTTCTGTAGTTTTGTTGGTGAATGCAGGTAGCAAAGGCCTCCAACGGTATTTATCTTTTTACCTGTGCATACCTAGCGGATAAATGGATGCTTGAGTGAGTTTTTGGCCCCTCATCTACAGGGATACTGTACGTAAAAAGAGCAAATGTACCTAGCCCACGGATGTAAAAATCCACTATGATCAATCGTGAAGAAAGCGCTGTCATCCATCGACCGCTAGGATTTAGGAGGGGATTGTTCTGGAAAAAGAGATTATTGTGAATCATAAGTTGTTGGTGCCGAGTAGAGGTCGGGG
>JAIMBU010000133.1 GCA_023511325.1 Gorillibacterium sp. | reverse complement strand
GTGTAGATTTGCAAATGCTTGGCATCGGAACGAACGGGCATATCGGAATCAATCAGCCCGGAACCCCTTTCGAAAGCGAAACCTGGGTATCACCCATGGATTCCGATTTCGAAGCCCGCGTTCGCAGGGAAACAAGCGTCCCGGACAGCGTAGAGCTGGGTGGATTAACTCGTGGAATTAAAGACATCATGCATACACGTAAACTGATCTTGATCGCCAAGGGCGCAACCAAAGCCAAGATGATCGAGCAAGCGTTATTCGGCCCTGTGACGACCGACATTCCTGCTTCTATCATCCAGCTGCATCCGAACTGTGAAGTACTATTAGATGCTGAAGCTGCGGCTTGCATCAAGCAGAGAGTAGCCAAATGAAGCGGCCGATCAGGAAAGCCCCATCGGTAGCACTGGGCTTGTATTCCGTTTATCGGGAGCTGCAAGCCGATATCGAGCCAACCCTCGCTCGTGTGAGGGAGCTTGGCTACGAGGGTGTTGAGTTCTACGGGAAGTTCACTCACCCGCCCGAACGGATCCGATCCCTTATGGAGCAAAACGGTCTCGTGAACTGTGGCTGGCACACGGAATGGGAGTTGTTGCAGGTGGATACGCTGGCAGCTACGCTCGACTATCACCAGCGTGCGGGCACCCGAAATGTGATCATTCCGGCGCTTGGTGGTCCTTGGGAAATAGCCCATACCCGTGAGGAAGACAGCCCGGAGGTTTGGATCCGTCACGCACAGAAGATGAACGAGCTTAGCGACCTGCTGCAACAGCAGGGAATGCGGCTCGGGTATCATACGCATGCGCATGAATTCGCAACGCGCTATACCGGGGGAATTACACCATGGGATTTGCTTTGTGAGCATTTGAATAAGGATGTCATCCTTGAATTGGACACCGGCAACTGCTTGGAGGCGGGTGTCCATCCAGAGCAAGTGCTTGCAGCCATTCCAGGGCGCCCGCTACTCGTGCATGGCAAGCCCTATTCTCACAAAAGCGGACTGGAGACCTGTATCGGAGCGGAAGATGAAGCGAATGATTGGCCGGCGATTCTGCAGCAATGCCGGATTGCGGGTACCGAGTGGCTCATCATCGAGCATGAGTCGGAAAAGACTTATCCTGGTTTCGTTGGAGCGGAGCGCTCTTTGCACGGTATCCGAACATTTATGGAGGAACGATGACGACATGTATACGACAACTAAACGGATTGGCATTCACCACGTTTGCTTGAAAACAGTTGATTTGGCCCGAACGGTCGCTTTCTACATAGAGGGCTTGGGAGCAAGGTTCGTGGTCGAATGGGGGACAGATGACAACAACGATCATGCGGTACTGGTTGATCTAGGCGAGGGGGACTTTCTTGAGATCTTCGGATCTCCCGATTCATTCCCGGAGGGCATATGGCAGCATGTGGCGATTCGCACGGAGGATATCGAAGCATCCCTAGGCAAAGCCGAGGCGGCTGGCGGCACTCGCAGAGGGCAACCCTCGGACGCTGATATTCCAGCCCGTTCCGGGGAGATTGTCAGGATGCGCTTTTGCTTTCTCGAGGCTCCGGGTGGAGAAATGATCGAATTTATCCAGGATAAGTAAAACGCCAGAAATCAAGGAGGGATTGTTCAAAATGATTAGGGATCGATTGAAAAGGATGACTTTAGAACAAAAGGTCGGTCAGTTGTTCATGTGTGGTTTTGACGATACCAAGCCCAACGAACCTATTTTACGCCTGATTAGCGACTATCATATCGGTGGTGTCAACTATTTCCGCCGCAATGCCCAAACGCCAGAGCAAGTAGCCGTTTTATCCGCAGAGCTTCAGCAAGCGTCAGGTACACCACTCCTCATTTCTATCGATCAGGAGGGTGGAATGGCGGCGGGAATTGAACGAGGTGTCACTCTCATGCCGGGAAATATGGCGCTTAGCGCAACGGGAGATACGCAAGGGGCTTACGAAGCGGCCCTTATCGCGGGAAGAGAACTACGGGCCATGGGTATCAATATGGACTTTGCTCCATGCATGGATATTAACAACAACCCGAGTAATCCGGTTATCGGTGTTCGTTCCTATGGAGAGTGTCCGAATCGGGTTGCCATAATGGGCTCTGCTGCCATCAAGGGGTATCAGGAAGCTGGAGTCGTTGCCACCGTAAAGCATTTTCCAGGACATGGCGACACAGACACGGACTCTCATAAAGAACTGCCCTTAGTGGCGCACGACCGGAAGCATTTGCATGAAGTAGAGTTATTTCCGTTTAAGCAGGCGATTGCAGCTGGGGCAGATGCGGTAATGACGGCGCACATCATCTTTCCCGCTTATGAGGATCAGGACCTTCCGGCAACATTATCACACAAAATATTGACAGGTCTACTGCGCACGGAGTTAGGCTTCAAGGGTGTTATTACGACCGATTGCATGGAAATGAACGCGATTCTAAAAGGTGTAGGTGTGGGTCTCGGAGCTGTTATGGCGATAGAAGCAGGTGCTGATCTGGTGCTGATCAGTCATCAATTCGACCTCCAATCTGAAGGGATTGAAGCGGTAATTGCTGCTGTCCGCAGCGGAAGGATCAGCGAAGCACGTATCGAGGAATCCGTGGAGCGCCTGCTGCTATTGAAACAGAAAAACGGGTTGTTCAAGCAGCCAGAGCCTGTAAATACGTCAGCCGTTGGAACTGATGAATCGCTGGTCTTCGCAAGGTCGCTAAGCGAGAGAAGCATCACGCTCATTAAAAATGAAGGGCGGTTTCCGCTGCAGCCGGATGCCAGAACGCTTATCGTTTGGCCCAACATGCGCCCGGTTTCCGAAACCTCTGAACCCCTTGGGCAAGAGACGACACTCGGCAAAGTGTTGACTGGCCGACTGACTGAACTCAAGGAACAGGTGATCGGTGTTGAACCAAGTGAAGGGGAAATTGCGAATGTATTATCCATAAGTGAGGGTTACGAGCAAGTCATTGTCGCCACCTATAATGCTCATTTTTTCCCGGGACAGCAACGGCTTGTACAAGAACTCGCTGAAAGAAACGATATCAATCTGATCGTTGTTTCCCTCCGGTTGCCTTACGATCTGACAGCATTTCCAAAGGTTAAAACCTATTTGGCCTGCTATGAGAATAAACCACTATCCATTCGATCACTGGCTAAAGTGCTTATGGGAGATATCCCTGCTAGAGGTAGACTTCCTGTAACCGTAGGACCTTACGGATCTAAATGAGCCAACAGCCTGCAACCTGAACGATTGTTAATTTGTAGATATACGGATTCCGTCCGTACCTAATACTCGTTTATTATCACGGCTGTAGCACTTGAGAAATTACTGGAGGACGCTTATGGATACACAACCAGCAATACCAGGAATGAAGGTCAATCGACCGGATGCTAAATCGAAAGTCGAAAAGTTCATCAGGCGATTTATCCGTCAACGGTATTTGCAGCTGATGGTACTGCTCGGAATCGCCTGGATGATCATATTTAACTACTTCCCGATGTATGGAATCATTATTGCGTTCAAGGATTTCAATATTACCAAAGCGATATCTGCTGCACCTTCGGTTGGTGTTAAGCACTTCAAGGCGTTTTTGACCGATGATAGCCTGCTGTACGTTCTAAAAAATACACTCGGCATGAGCCTACTGAAGCTGATCATCGGCTTTCCACTGCCGATTCTGTTCGCACTATTTCTCAATGAGCTGCGTTCCGTGCGTTTTAAGAAGGCCGTACAAACCATCTCTTATTTGCCTCACTTTTTATCGTGGGTCATTTTAGGCGGAATATTGACTACGTGGCTGGCGGATGTCGGAATCATCAACCATATCCTTATGGCTTTGCACTGGATCAAAGAACCGATTAGCTACTTGGCGGAACCGGCTTACTTCTGGACGATCGTCGTCAGCTCAGATATTTGGAAGGAGCTTGGGTGGTCCGCCATTATTTATTTGGCCGCCATTTCCAGTGTTTCGCCTGAGTTGTATGAAGCAGCTACCATTGATGGAGCAAATCGATTCCAACAGATGTTTCTCGTCACGCTGCCCATGATCAAAGGGACCGTTTCAATTTTGTTCATCTTGTCGGTTAGCGGCATTCTGAATTCGAATTTCGATCAGGTGTTTATCTTAAAGAATCAGCTTAATGAAAGCGCTAGCAATGTTATCGATACTTATGTGTATCAAGTGGGAATTTCCAACGGCCGCTATTCTTATTCCACAGCAGTCGGATTGCTTAAATCAATCATCGCCTTTCTTCTTTTAATTTCTGCCAACTTTGTCACGAAGAAGTTAAACGATACTTCATTACTGTAAAAGGATGATTCAAATGCGAGGGAAACGACATCTAGGTGAGCTGATCTTTGACTGGGGGAACGTCCTGGTTATGGCATTGATCTGCTTTATCACGATTTATCCAATCTGGTATGTGCTAGTCAATTCCTTTAACGATGGTGCAGACGCGATGAGGGGCGGCATCTATTGGTACCCCCGAATGTTTAGCTTAAAGAGCTACGAGGCTGTTTTTAAAAATGATGGCCTGATGAATGCGATGGGCATTACGGTTGCGAAGACCTTACTTGGTACGGTCCTCCATGTGTTGTTCACGGCAATGGTCGCCTACGGGATTTCCCGGAAAGAATTAATCGGCAGAACACTCTACATGTACATAGGGACGATCACGATGTTTTTTGGCGGCGGGCTGATCCCTTACTATTTGTTAATCCGTGACCTTCATTTGTTGGATAATTTTTTAGTTTATATTATCCCCGCGATGTTCAGCTTCTTCGACCTGATTATCTTTGTTGCCTTCTTTCGGGATATCCCCGAGGGTATGGAGGAAGCGGCAAAAATTGACGGTGCCCATGATCTGAAGATTTTTTATCGAGTTGTTCTTCCCGTGTCCATGCCCGTCATGGCAACGATTGCTATGTTTCACGGTGTCTACCAATGGAATGACTACTTCACCGCTGTTATCTTCACGGACAAAACGGACCTGCAACCGATCCAAACCTTCTTGTATCGGATCGTTGCCTTGTCTGGCTCAAATCAGATCGCAACGATCGCAACGGCACTACCTGGTAACGTTGTTCGGAAGGTGACCTCGCAGTCCGTCAAATTGGCTACGATGGTCGTGACAACGGTGCCCATTGTTATCGTGTACCCGTTTTTGCAGAAGTATTTTGTGAAAGGGTTCATGATCGGCTCAATCAAGGGCTAATGTTGCCAGCGGTTACATTTTTGTTCTCCTAACAAAGATGAACTTATAAACTCACAAACGAGAGGGGTATTAAATTGAGAAAAATCCGCAAAGGTTTGATCGTTGCAATGCTTTTCAGCATGGTATTTGTCTTAATCGCTTGTCCATCATCCAAATCGTCAAAAGAAGCATCACCAGCGGTCAGCTCTTCCGAGGCAAACGCAACAACGAAACTAGATCCTAGCATACCAGGGTGGAAGTCTGACTTGTCTCCGATCACGTTCGATTGGTATGTCAATTACTCGTGGGTTACTGCCAAATGGGGTGATGACTACGCGTCCCAAAACATTACCCAAAAAACCGGAGTCAATGTGAACATGATCGTCCCGGTTGGCAATGAAAACGAGAAGCTCCAAACCATGATCGCTTCAGGCAATCTGCCCGATTTTATCACACTTGATGCAAATGACGACATCGTCAAAAAACTCATCGATGGCGGTCAAGTACTTCCATGGAATGAGCTTGCCGATCAATACGATCCGTATTTGTACAATGTCGCAGATCCAGACAAAATAAACTGGTTTAAGCAGGCAGACGGTAACTTCTACGGATATCCGAATGCATCTTCCTCACCAAAGGATTATGAGAAATATGGTGAGCAATACACATCGAACCAATCATTCCTCGTCCGTAAGGATATGTATGAAGCAATCGGCAAGCCGGAGATGAGAACGCCGGAGGGTTTCCTTAATGCGCTAAAGGCAGCGAAGGAAAAGTTTCCAGATGTAAATGGGCAACCGCTCATACCGCTTAGCTTTCACGAATTCTCAGACAAAGGGAACTATTCCCTTGAGGATTTCCTGCAGAACTTCCTGGCCATTCCCCAACAAAAAGATGGCAAGTTATATGACCGTTCTACGGACCCCGAGTATATCCGCTGGCTGAAAACATTCCGTAAAGCGAATGAAATGGGACTGCTTTCCAAGGATATCTTCATCGACAAGCGCCCGCAAGTAGATGAAAAAAGTGCAAGCGGCCGTTATTTCTCCATGCTGTACCAGGTTTCAGACGTGGGAACACAGAATGCTACAGTCTATAAAACAGACCCGGAAAAGATTTACATCCCGATCGATGGACCAGCAAACACCAAGCTAGATCAACCTACACTTTCCGGCCCTGGGATTTCCGGATGGACCATTACGCTGATCTCTAAAAATGTGAAGGACAAGAAAAGAGCAATCGAGTTCATGAGCTATATGATCAGTGAAGAAGGTCAAAAGGATGTTTGCTTAGGTGTAAAAGGGAAATCCTATGACACGATCGATGGCAAGGATCAATTTACAAAGGAATATTTAACGAGCACGGACGGAACGAAGTACGGAGCATCCTACACCTACTTCATGCTTGAGGATTCGAACATGTGGCTGGATTGGGCACCTCCAACTGAAGAGCCGTACTTATCCAATCAGGAATGGTCGAAGGGCAAAACCTATAACTTCTCGGAATTCTCCCAGCTAACACCTTCGGGCCTGTCCGAGGAAGGGGTTAACTTGACGAGCATTCAACTGCTATGGGGCAAAACGTTAACCAAGCTGCTGATGTCAAAGAATGATGCTGAATTTGATAAAATCTATGATAAGTTTCTCAAAGATCGCGACAATCTAGGCTATGCTAAAATAAGAGAGTACGAACAAACGAAATACTAGGAAAACAAGAAGAAGCTAGGCATAAACTAAGCTGACTTTCATGTGCACAG
>JAIMBU010000132.1 GCA_023511325.1 Gorillibacterium sp. | reverse complement strand
CTTGACCAGGTGGTTAATTCCACTGTGTTAAAAAAGGTGATGAATCAGCCGTTAGGTGCCAACGATTTCATGATCTACAATGATTTGCGTAATGAAATCCGTAATATGCAATCCTTCGATACGTTGGTGGAGGATGTACTGCTGATTAACCAAAGACAGAACTGGATGATAAAGAATTCTGGGCTTTACGCTTTCGACCACTATACGTATGACGAACAGCTGGCCGGCTTAATGAAGCTTCCTGAGAACACCACATGGACATTAACACCATCCCGCTGGTTTTTTAGTGAGGAGAATGTGGAGAGCGTCAGCTGTGAGTACAGCGTCAGTCTGGTTAAGAAGCTTCCGACTACAGGGCTGGAGAAATACGGTGTGGCGGTTGCCAACATCCCAGCCTGTAGCTTAGCCGAGTTCGTGCAGGATGATCAGGAAGCCGCGACTCCGATCATGATTCTGGATGAAGAACTACGGTTTTTGCTTCATCCAGATTCATCATATATTGGAAAATCGGTTAAGGAAAGCGATTTCACAAAAATTGAGACGGCCAATTCCGATTTAGGTGAATTTGCCGCACAGGTAAAGGGAGCTGCCTTTTCTGTAACTTACTACCGCTCTAGCTTGAATGGGTGGACCTACATGCTGCCCACTTCCATGGAAAGCTTGACGAATCAATCAGACAGAATCGGTAGCTATACCTTGTACGTCTGCCTGCTCATGCTGATCCTGTTAGTGCTGCTTGCTTGGCTCGGTTCTCGTCGCATGTATTCTCCGATTCAGCGCTTGTTAAATCAAGTTGGAGAATGGGTTACGGATAGCCGAAAGCGCAAATTTAACGAGTTCCAAGTCATCGGTGAACGATTTAGCGACTTGTTTCGCTCGAAGACCCTGTTGGAGAAAGAGGTTCATCAGCAGTTGGAGCAGATTCGGAGTTTTTTCCTGATCAAGGCATTTCAAGGAGAAGTCAAGCCGGGGGAGCTTACTGACAAGCTGGAGCAATTTGGGTACGAAGAGCATATGCGGGACTGGAAGACAATGTCCGTACTTACCTTGAAGCTTGATTTCACTGAGGGCAGCCGCTATGAGAAGAAGGACCAACACCTGCTGTTGTTTGCGGTTCAGAACATCATAGAAGAGCTAGTTCCTGCCGAGCAGAGGCTTGCTCCCGTCGTAATTGGTTACGCTGTGGTTCTGATGGTAGGTAATTCTTCAGCGGACTCAGGAGAATTCCAAAGCACACTCTATGCCTTGACCGAAAACCTGCAGCAGCAGTTGAATCGTTATCTGGATGTGCAAGCAAGCATCGGTATGAGCCTGCCCTTCTATTCCTTCACCAATCTGTCCATCGCCTATCGTGAAGGGCTGGAGGCCTTGAAGCATCGGATCAAGCTGGGCAAAGGAATTATTATTACCTATGGTAGTATTAACAGTGGCAAGCATTATCTCCACCTCAATTATCCTCAGCATAGCGAATGCGAATTGACCGATGCAATCAAGCTGGCAGATACGGATAAATCGAAGCTGCTGCTGAAGGTGCTCTTGAATAGTATTTTTGAGCTGGAACTATCTCCCCGGGAGTATCAGATTCCGCTCAATCGGCTGCTTAATAACCTGTTGATTGTGATGCAGGAGTCGGGCATCAGCCTGAACCAGCTTAATCAAGGGAATGTCTCATTGTTCGAGGAGTTGCTCAGCCTAAATCTGGTCTCTGATATTGAGGCATGGTTCTGGACGAGGGTCAGCTTGCCTCTTATCGGCATTTTCCGTGATCGTCAGGACACCCAATATCAGAACATTTCTGAGAAGGTTATTGACTTGATTCATCGCCATTACGATACAGATATCACACTGGAGGACTTTGCTTCGCGCCTTCATTATAATGCCAACTATTTGAGCAGCATTTTCCGCAAGGAAACGAATTGCTCCTTCAGCGAATACCTTACAGCCTATCGCTTCAATATGGCGAAGAAGTGGCTGCTTGAGACGGAGATGCCGGTTAAAGATATGGCGGCAAAGCTGCGGTATAACAACTCGCAGAATTTCATCCGCTCCTTCCGCAAGCAGGAGGGAATGACACCCGGCCAGTATCGGGATACGGTGCGAAATCTGCTCAATCATTCGGGTTAGCTAACTGCTGTAGGGATTTATTTGTTGAGGCCTTTAAGGTAAGATGAGAGAAATTCAACGATACATAGGAGTAGAGAAGCCATGATAAAGAAACGTATCATTCTTGATGCAGATACAGGAATCGATGATGCATTAGCTATCTTGTACGCAATTTACTGTCCAATCATCCAATTGGAGGGGATCATGGTTGGATTCGGTAACACCAGTATGGAGCAGGCTGCAGATAATACGCTACGGCTGCTCGCTTTAGCCAAGCCGAAGCAAGAGATCCCGGTCATACTGGGAGCAACCAAGCCGCTTGTGCGGCCGCGCGGGGAATACACCGTTCATGTTCACGGGGAGAATGGCATCGGCAATATTGAGCTGCCAACGACCTCGCAGCAGCCAACAACAGAGGCCGCAGCCGAGTTTATTGTGCGGATGGCGAACGAAAATCCGGGCGAGCTAACCGTAGTTACCATGGGGAGATTGACCAACATGGCGCATGCTCTGGAGCTAGACCCTAATTTAACGACCAAGCTGAAGCGGGTTGTCGTTATGGGCGGTGCCGTTCATGTGCCCGGTAACGTGACGCCAGTTGCTGAAGCTAACCTATGGGGCGATCCGGAAGCGGCCGACCTTGTTTTCACCTCAGGTGTGCCTGTTACACTGGTTGGTCTAGATGTCACGCTTAAGACGCGGATCACTCAACAACAGCTGGATATTCTCACACGTGTCGTGCGACCAGAGCACAAGCAAGTTGCTGAGTTCATGCAATCGGCAATGAGGCATTATTTTAACTTTTATCGTCAAACGAATTATTTTCTCGATGCTGCGCCGCTCCATGATCCCCTGGCCCTGATGGTTGCTGTCCATCCAGAGCTGGTTACCTATCAGAAGATGAAGGTGCGAGTGGAATGCGAGAGTAGTCTATGCGCAGGTATGGTAGTTGCCGATCTGCGCCCCATTCCGAAAGTAGGCAGCGAGATTGAAGTGTGTATTGATGTGCACGCAGAACATGCGGTCGGACAGTTTCTATCCGTGTTTGAATAATAGGGTAGCCTATATAAAGCTTTATTGTTTTTCATCCTTATTTCATAACCTTATGGTACCCTGACCTTATCAATTAAAGCAGGTGATGGATGTGGGTAGAACGATATTGGTCGTTGATGATGATCAAGATATTGTAAGGCTGATCTCCGACGGGCTAACTTATGAGCAGTTTTCGGTTCTTCCCGCCTATTCTGGGAAAGAAGCACTGGATCAGCTTGATCAGCACTCGGTAGATTTTTTGATTCTTGACATCATGATGCCAGAGTTGGATGGGCTTGAGGTATGTCGTCTGGTACGACAGCAAACCAATATTCCAATTCTGATCTTAAGCGCACGCGGGCGAGACATGGATAAAATTATTGGCCTTGAGATTGGTGCGGATGATTACATGACCAAACCGTTCAGCATTCAGGAGCTTACTTCTCGAGTAAAGGCACATTTTCGTAAAATTGATCGTTTGCAGCTGGAATGGATGCAGAAGCAGCAGGGTGAGAGCAGTCGCTCCAGGCCAGTCGATCAGGGATCGCTTCAACTCAACGAGAACACGTATGAGGCGTTTCTTCATGGGCAGCGGATTGATTTGTCGACCAAGGAGTTTCAGATCCTCTCCTTTCTCTGTTTGCACCCCAATCAAGTTTTGAGCAGGGAACAAATTTATGAGAATGTTTGGGGCGATGAATACGGGGACATCAATACAGTGACCGTCCATATTAAGAACATTCGGAAAAAGGTTGGAAAAGAGCTGGATTGCATTAAAACAGTCTGGGGCGTCGGTTATAAATTTACGATTGAAGGGTAACAATTATGAAACTTAACATCCGCTTACCGCTGCTTTTCTCTAGTATTGTTCTGGTCTTGGCTGTGATCATCGCCTTATATGTACGTTTGGCTGTTATTGAGAATGTGATCGGCAACATCCGGCAGGGCTTCGAGGCTAAGGAGCGTACGATTTCTATTCAGCTAGAGAAGTTATATCCAGATATGCCCAAAGTTATTGCCTACATGGAGGACATTGCTCATAAAGAAGCCCTGCACATCTCCTTATATGACAAGGATCTCAATGAGCTGGCAGTATTGGGAGTGATTTCTCCGGATAGACAAACCGTAGATAGCTGGGTTGAAATCAAGAATGCGGCAAACAAACCGGCCTTGCTGATCAAGCTAACGCGGCAGATTGGTACCAGAAACCTATTACTAACCGATGCTCTTATTCAAACCTTTCTGTTCCTCTTGGTTGTGATGTCGGTGATCTTCATTTTGTTAACGCTTTATTTGCATTGGTTTATTACAAAGCCGATCCAACGATTGAACCGGAGACTGGGTAAAATCAAAGGGGCAGGGCTGCCCAATCAGCTTACGATTTCGCGAAGGGATGAAATTGGCGAGCTGTATGAGCATGTGAATCGGATGGAGGAAAGACTCCAACAGTCCAACCAAGAGCAGATTAACATGATTGCGGCGATTACCCATGATATCAAGACACCGCTTACCTCGATCAACGGATTTATCGAGTTAATGTTAACCAAAGCCACCTTGAAGGAGAAGGACAAACAGGAATATCTGAAGCTCATCGCCAAGAAAGCCAATCACCTGACGGAGTTAATTGAGGTTTTCTCTTCCTATGCCAATGAGGAGGCACAACTCCCCGCTGCGACCTTCCAGACGGTAGCAATCAAGGGGTTTTTTGAGAATATCAGGGTGGAATATGAGGCAGAGCTTGCTGGGCTTGATTGTGAGCTGACCTGGGAGCATTCTTTTAGAGTAAATGATCGGGTCAGCATGAATGAGCCAATGCTGCGCAGAGTATTTGCCAATCTTTTTAGCAACGCGGTCCGATATGCCTCTGTCGATAAGCTTTCTGTTCATTTGAGTGGGTACATCAAGGATGGGCAAGCTTGGTTTGTGCTTGAGGATAACGGTGTAGGGGTACCTGAATCCGATAGGGCATCCCTTTTTCAAAGATTTTTTACGGTGGATCTATCGCGTCAAAGCCAAGAAGGCGGAACAGGCTTAGGCTTAGCAAGCTGCCAATCGATCATTGAACAACACGGGGGTGAAATTTCTGCGTTTCCCTCTGCAAGAGGTGGTCTAGGCATCCGGTTCACGCTCCCGCTATCCATGTAACCATATTAAGTAATACAACACGAACCTGTCCGTCGGAGGGGTTCCTTTTTTGCTTTTATGCCAGTTCATAATTCTTTATTTTTGTTTTACGCTTGTTTTATTTTTGACTGATAGGCTAGAGCAGTCGATAAAACAGGAGAGTGAAACGTATGAAATTTATCATCAGACGTAAATGGTCCATCCTTGCAGCCTGGCTGATCTTGGTCAGCTGTTCGGTTTACTTTATGCCGAATATGGAGGTGCTGCTTCGGGAGAAGGGACAGGTTGAAATGCCAGAGGGCTATCTGTCCCGGCAGGCAGAAGAGCTGCTACTGAAATTCAACGACAAGGTTGATCAAGAGCGAGACCTGTCCGTTATGGTCGTTTTCCATGAGGACAAGAAGCTGAGTGACGAGCAGATGGGTGAAATTGAGCGAGGGATTGCCCAACTAGAGGCGAATCAGAAAAACCTGGGCATTACAGCCATGCTGGCCCACACCCAAAATGACGATGTCAGAAAGCAACTGGTGTCAGAGGATGGTACGACAGTGATTACCTCCTTGTCGGTCGAGAAGGGAGGTCGGGAGCAAGAGCAGATCAAGAGCCAGTTGTCCGCTGCATTGAAGAATGTACAGGTGGATAAAACCTTTACTGGACCGGAGCTCATTCTGGAAGACTTCATCAAAACAACCCAATCCGGAGTGAAGAAGACTGAAACAGTGGCAGTGCTCTTCATTATTGTGGTATTGATCCTGATTTTCCGCTCACCTGTAGCACCGCTTGTTTCGCTTATTTCCGTGGCGCTGACCTATTTGACCTCGCTGGGCATTGTAGCGCGGCTGGTCGATCAATTTGATTTTCCCTTCTCAAACTTTAGTCAGATCTTCCTGATCTTGATTTTGTTTGGGATTGGCACCGACTACAACATCCTGTTATTTACGCGGTTTAAAGAGGAATTGACCAAGCAGGAATCAGTGCTGGAAGCAATTGTTCGTACGTATCGGACAGCTGGGAAAACGGTGCTGTATAGTGGACTCGCCGTTTTCATCGGCTTTAGCGCACTCGGGTTTGCCCAGTTTAAGGTGTTTAAATCGGCTTCAGCTGTTGGAATTGGGATAGGAGTTTTGCTACTCGTCTTATTCACGGTGGTGCCGGTGCTGATGGGCCTGCTCGGTAGCAAGCTGTTCTGGCCGTCCAAGGTGTCCGCAGGTCATGGAGAGAATCGAATGACTTCAGCGATTACAGGCTTCGCGGTACGCAAGCCGCTTGTCGCTCTACTTTTGTCACTGCTACTCTCCCTGCCCTTTATCCTCTTTTACAATGGACAGCTAACCTATAACTCACTGAAGGAAATCAATGGTTCCTATTCTTCGGTGAGGGGAATCAATACGGTCTATGACCATTTTCCGCCAGGACAGGCCTTACCGGGTACCCTTATTCTGCAGGATGATGAGGCGCTCGATTCCAATTCTTCGTTGGCTTTTATTGATCAGGTTACGGAGATGCTTGAGTCTACCCAAGGCGTTGAAAAGGTGTACAGCGCTACGCGCCCGAAAGGGGAGAAGATTCCTGAGTTCTACACCAGTGATCAGACCCAGATGCTCAATGAAGGGATGACCAAAGCAACTGAAGGAATCGACAAAATTAAGCTTGGGTTGACGGATGCCCAGACAAAAATTAATG
>JAIMBU010000131.1 GCA_023511325.1 Gorillibacterium sp. | reverse complement strand
GCCCCGATCGTCCCGAGCGCAATGACTGTACGCTGCTGCGCTTTCGGCACGTTGCGGGCGGCAAGGCCGATGACGATCGCATTGTCCCCGGCCAGCAACAAATCGATGACGATAATTCCGAGCAGCGCGGCCCACCAATCCACCGAAAACCATTCCATTCTCCAACACTCCTTTTGGGATAAAATAAAGCGGCCTCTACCGTCGGGTAAAGGCCGCTTTATTTTGCAGAGCAGCGCATATAAAAAGACCTTTACCCGAGATAGGCAAAGGTCTTGCTAACAACGTAAGTTGCCGAAAAGCCGGGATGTGTTTACATCCGTATTGACGACTTTTTCGTACCAAGCTACTCCCCTTATGCATACTCTTATTATAAGGAGTAAACAACGCTTGGGTCAACCGTATACATTGTGAACATACTGGTTTTTCCTAAATGAGCTCTAAAGTTACATACCTGCCTCCTCAAAAAGCCTCAGCAGCTCCGCTTCATCCTCCATAACAGTAACACCAAGATCTCGGGCTTTGCTCAGCTTGCTGCCGGCATTCTCCCCAGCAATGACAAAATCCGTTTTCTTAGAAACGCTCCCAACAATCTTTCCTCCGAGCAGCTCCAGCTTCGCTGCGGCTTCATCCCGCGTCATACTGTGTAGTGTTCCGGTGAGTACGATGGATTTGCCACTGAAAATACTATCCGTCCGTACTGGCTCCACCCGCTCCTCTACCCTAGGCGTTACCCCAGCAGCAAGCAGCCGTCTGATGCTTTCCAACATCAACGGGTCCGCGAAGAAAGAAACAATACTATCGGCGACAATCCCCCCTACGTCCGGAAGCACAATCAGTTCATCCATTGTTGCCATCATTACTCGTTCCAGACTACCGAAATACTCGGCTAGTACGGATGTGGTCTTCTTGCCTGTATTCGGTATGCCCAGGGCAAAGAGAAATGAGCTCAATTCCCGATCTTTGCTTTTCTCGATAGCAGCTAATAGATTGCTTGCCTTTTTTTCACCAAACCGGTCTAGACTCAGTAGTTGCTCATGCGTTAAATAATACAGCCCTGATGGATCATTGATCCCAAGACCGTCATATAACTGCTCGGCTGTCGCGATGCTGAAAGTGTCGATATCCATTGCATCACGCGAGGCGAAGTGTCTAATTCTTTCGACCAATTGGGGTCGGCAGCCCAACCGATTCGGGCAGAAGATATGTGCTCCCCGTACTTCAATTGGCGTTCCACAAGCAGGGCATACGGTGGGAAAGGGTATCTCTTCTCCATCCTGCTCCTCCGTAACTTTTCCGAGAATTTCCGGTATGACGTCATTAGAGCGACGGATGTAGACCAGAGTACCCAAAGCATGCTTGAGGTTTTTACGCTCAATATCACCCATATTATTTAATGTGCAGTTCTGCACGGTAACCCCCGCTAGTTCCACGGGGTCAACCTTCGCTCCCGGAGTTAACTTGCCGGTTCTTCCAATCTCCCATGAGACGGAACGGAGAATGGTTGTCGTCTCTTCTGCTTCGAATTTGAAAGCAACCGCCCAGCGAGGAAATTTATCTGTATACCCAAGGACATCCCGCGTGCGAAAATCACTGACTTTAATGACCGCCCCATCAATCAGATAGTCCATGCTATGCCGGATTCGAGCGATCCGTTCCACTTCTTCCGCCACCTCTTCAATGGTTTGAAAGTAGTGCAGGGCCTCGTTCACTTTGAAATGATTATCCCTTAAAAAACACACCATCTCCGCATGATCTTTAAAGGTGAGACGATCAGAATAGCCAACATTATAGACAAATGCATCTAGGTTGCGTGATGCTGTGGCCGTAGTGTTTAGGTTGCGTAGGGCACCCGCGGCGGCGTTGCGAGCATTCTTGAGCGGCTCGACAGCCGTTTTATTGTAGGCCTCTAAGACGGAAAGAAACATAATCCCTTCCCCTTGGACCTCAATCATCCCCTCCTTATAGGGAATGGTCAGGGGAATCGAACGAATGGTTTTGACCTGGGGAAGAATACCTTCACCGATCACACCATTCCCTCTGGTTGCTGCTTGAACCAACTCACCCCCGTCATAAGTAAGGTTGAGTGTCAACCCATCAAACTTCAATTCCACCACAAATGAAGGCAGCGGCAACGGATCGTCTGGCTCCTCATTGTTGTATTGACCGACTAGCTTCTCCACGCGAGCAAGCCAGGCTAGCAATTGCTCGTGATTCTGTGCCTTGTCCAAGCTCCAAAGCCGAGCTTTATGCCGATGCTCCGTAAACCCTTTAAGCAGTTCACCACCTACTCTACGAGTAGGCGAGGAGGGCAGGATGATGCCCGTCTCCTCCTCGAGTATCGTCAACTGGTCATAGAGTAAATCGTACTCCTTGTCGCTCATTGCAGGTTGATCCAAGGTATAGTAAAGATAATTGTGCCTGCTGATCTCTGCGATCAGGTTCTCCATGGTTGTAAGAGCGTTGCCAGGGCGTTGATCCACCATGGGGGACTCATCCTTTCTTCATCTGCTTCATTTTTCATCTTCATTTGAACTTATTATGTGCATAATCTATTGTTTGGTTATCGGAGCAAACTTAGCCAGCAATCGCTTGATTCCAATCGGTGCTGGGAAGGCAATCTGAAGCTCTGTGTCATCCCCAGTTCCTTTGACCGAAGCGACGGTACCGATGCCCCATTTGTTATGCGAGACCTTGTCGCCTGCTTTGTAGTCACTAGGATTCGCATTAACGGTAGGCATTGCCGAGCGAGATTGGACCGCTGAGGCCGGGCGAGCAAAGGGGTTCGCGCCAGCAGCTCCAGGTACAGAACGCCCAAAAGGAGTTTCACCGCTGGCAGTCCCGCTAAGTGTTGAACGCCCAAAGGAGCCCGAAGCTATGTCAGTGCCTGAATAACCACGGTTACTACCCTGAGCACCGCCGCCGAAGCTAGAACTAGACCGACTGCCGAAGCGATCTTTAGCCGGTGTACAATCCTCTCGCAGTTCCTCAGGAATTTCGGAGAGGAAGCGTGATGGTGCATTCGTGCTCGTCCGACCAAAAAGCGTACGCATCCGGGCACAAGAGAGATACAAGGTCTGTTCAGCGCGTGTAATGCCTACATAGGCGAGTCGACGCTCCTCCTCGAGTTCCTCGTTGTCTGTAAGCGTCCGACTATGGGGAAATATCCCCTCCTCCATGCCGACGATAAACACATGCGGGAATTCCAAACCTTTGGCGCTATGCATAGTCATCAGCACCACAGCATTCTGTGGACCTTCCTCCTTGTCCAGCGAATCGATGTCCGCGATAAGCGCCAGATCGGTCAGGAAGGAGAGTAGTGATTTATCTTCGTTGCGCTTCTCAAATTCCATCGTCACCGAGAGAAATTCATCGATATTCTCGACTCGGGAGCGTGACTCCAGCGTCCCATCACGCAGTAGTTCAGCGCGGAACTGGGTTGCCTCAAGAATTTTCTCGGTCAGTTCGGTAACGGAGAGAAACTCCACCATCTTACTTATGTTACGAATTGTCTCGTGAAATTCAATCAATGCTGTGCGGGCACGGCTGGTAATATCGAGGAAAAGCAGATCATCCAGCAGGGAGAATAGGGAAACCTCCCGCTCTGCAGCTAGCTCACCCAGTCGGTCCACTGTTGTGTCCCCAATACCGCGCTTGGGTACATTGACGATCCGTGCAAATGAGACATCATCATTAAGATTTGAGATCAATCGCAGATAAGCCAAGATGTCTTTGATTTCCTTGCGATCATAAAACTTCGTTCCGCCAACAATCTGATAGGCAATATCAGACTTGATCAGGATTTCCTCGATTACCCGCGACTGTGCATTCGTTCGGTATAAGATGGCATGGTCGCGGTAATTATCCCCGCCTCGAACCGCTTCGATAATTCTGGAGGCAACAAAGTAGCCTTCCTCATACTCCGAATCAGCTTGGAAAATCTGGATCTTGGGGCCGTTTTCTTTATCAGACCAGAGATTCTTCGGCTTGCGCCCCACATTATTGCCAATTACACCATTCGCAGCATCGAGAATATTGGAGGTGGAACGATAGTTCTGCTCCAGCTTCACCTCAATTGCGTTCGGATAATCCTTCTCGAAGTTGAGGATGTTGGAGATATCCGCACCCCGCCAGCCATAAATGGATTGATCGCTATCACCCACGACGCAGATACGCTTGTGTTTCTCCGCCAGCATACGACAGATCATATATTGCGCCCGGTTGGTATCCTGATATTCATCCACATGAATGTATTGAAACTTATTCTGATAGAAATCAAGAATATCCGGGGCTTCCTGAAACAGCTTAATCGTCATCATGATCAGATCATCAAAATCCAAGGAATTATTAGCTTTGAGTTTACGTTGGTAGCGTGTGTACGTCTCTGAGATGACCCCTTGATAATAGTCACCAATCTTGGTCTCGAATTGAACGGGATCAATCAATTCATTCTTGGCATTACTGATGCCCGCCTGAATCGCCTTAGGCTCGAATTTCTTCGGATCAAGCTTCTGCTCCTTCAGACAGGTGCGGATGACAGAAAGCTGATCGGTAGAATCAAGGATCGTAAAGTTCGATGTGAAGCCTATGCGGGAAATATCCCGGCGCAGAATCTTTACACACATGGAGTGAAAAGTAGACACCCAAATATCTCGTGCCTGTAAGCCAACGAGCGACTCGACACGATCCTTCATCTCCCGTGCTGCTTTATTGGTAAAGGTAAGCGCCAGAATACTCCAGGGGGCAGCTTTGTTCGTGGCGATCAGGTAGGCTATTCGGTGGGTAAGCACCCGCGTTTTCCCGCTTCCTGCTCCAGCCATGATGAGTAGCGGCCCTTCCGTTGCTTCCACCGCCCTCGCTTGCTCAGGATTCAGCTTGCGAATCGCTTCATAAATAGCTGTGGCTTGATTCATGGTTATTCTCCTCACTCTTATGCTTCAGCCGCCCAGGCACGGTGGCCAGAGCAAGCGATATATTCTCATAAATGATGTTGCCAACAACAATGGTATCGGCGGCGTCCAATGCACACACGGCCTGCTCTGGAGTGCGTATGCCGCCACCATAGAATAGTCTAGCGCCCCGGAGTGTAGCCCGAGCAGCACGCACCCAGGTCATATCGCCAAATATCCCACTGTACTCGATATAGAAAACGGGCATATGAAAGAGCCGATCGGCCATCAATGCGTATGCCGTTAAGTCCTCCTGCGTCTCAGGGATATGAGCTCCCGTTACAAGAGCAGCCGTGGACTGTTTATTGAGAATGACGTAGCCTTCAGGAACAACAAGGTCAAAATCGAGAATGGAGCTATTCTCTCGTATTGCTTTATGGTGTTGCCCTGTAATCCAGGCCCCGTCCTCCGTGTTGAGCACAACCGGAATAAAGTAAAGATCGAAGCCTGGCACAATAGCATCACGATCAGATATTTCTAGCGTACAGGCGACCTCAAACCTGCGGATTCGTGACAACAGGTCCGCTGTATTATCATACGTTATGCCACTAGAGCCGCCCACAATAATCGCATCTGTTCCGGAGCGGCAAATCTGCTCCAGATCATCGTCATCGAGATAACGGTCGGGATCAAGCTTAAATACATGCTTCCAGTTCAACAGGTCCGTTTTCACAGGTATCCTTCCAATTCTAATAAATGTCGCTTCTCAAATAGCGCGAAGGGGCAGACGATATACGCGCCAACATAACAAGTCTATGACAGGCGACAAACCCAGTCAATGCAAACCGCAACAATCCATCGTAGTTTTTGGAGGAAATAGGTCGTTTTTTTAACAACAGTGGTTGAAGAGCGTCACGATTCGCGATCAGGAGACCCCACCTGATTCCGTTAAAAGAGCTTGGGAATCCATTCGCGTTAGCTTAGGTAAGGTGATGAAATAGATTAGGAATACCGAGAATACTGCCAAGCCCATTCCATAATAGATGATCGATAATCCGACAACATGTGGGTAGAGCAAAGCGATAAGTCCCAAAGCGATGGACTGTGCGAGCATCATCAAGGGATCAATCCAGGCACTGACGCGGCCCATATAGGCGGGTTCTACAATAGCGGGTAGCCATCCTCCGATAGCAATATTCACAGGAGCAAGAAATAGGCCGATAATAAAAATGAGTACTAAGTACACCCAAACTCGGTTAATGAAACCCAATGTAGCTGTTAGTCCGGCAGTTGCGAATAAACAGGCAATCATGATTTGATGTGGTTTGGCAAGTTTTGCGATTGATGTTCCGATCACGCTTCCCATCAAGAAGCCGATACCTAAAAAGATCGCAAATAGGGTAGTAAATCGTTCGTATGTATCTGGAGCCAATTTATATTTCATCGTGAACAAGGGAAGCACGGTAAATGCCCCATTAATCAATCCGAATATAAAAAAACCTGAGATAATCATCAGCAGTAGACGATGCTGCAAAATATAGGATAAGCCTGCTTTGAAATCCTCCGTAAGCACAGAAAGCTTCATATCCTTCCAATGCGCTTGACCGTTCGGTAGCCTTACACTTTCGCTAATCTTACAAAAATGAATTAGAAGTGCAGAAATGACAAAGCTAATACCATCTACAACAACTGCTCCTTCGATCCCAATATATTGATAGCTAATCGCTCCTAACCCTACACCAAACAGCATGAACACTCCAAAAATCATCTGATTTAATCCGGAGGCTTGAGTATACTGGTCCGCGCTGAGAATGCCCTGAAGCATGGAGGATTCTGCAGGCTGAAAAAATTTTGAGACAGCACTTCGCAAAAACAGGATAAAGAAAACAAAAGTCAGGGCTTTCATGGATATAGCGATGAATAAAATTATCGTTAATCCGGCCCGAATCCAGTCAGAATATTCGGCAATTCGCTTGCGATCAAACCGATCCGCAATGACGCCAACGATAAAAAAGACGACTAATGTAGGCAGAGCATACATCATTTCAGCTAAAGTAGCGTATGAGGGCTGACT
>JAIMBU010000130.1 GCA_023511325.1 Gorillibacterium sp. | reverse complement strand
ACATTCAAATCCTCAACTAAATTTTACTCGTCTCTTATGATATTGTCAGTTAATGTATTGTTCTTCTTTGCTGGCATTTCCTCACCTCGTTCTTATCGTTTACCTATCCGCAGGAAACAAACATCTTTTTACTGGAGCAGGCTGATCTTTATTATCATCAAGCATGTTACTTATATTATAGGCTTTTCCAAGACTTCATGTTGATTCATTCATCATTCACGTGGTTTTCCCCATTCGAACCCTCTCCCCTTCTAGATAAAACACAAAAAGGGGCTCACCCGAGGGCAAGCCACCTGTTCACATTGATTAAACAAAATTTATTGGATTTGAATCAACTTCTCTGTGGTGATTCTTGGATCACTTTTTAAAGTAGCCGTTAAGACGACATATTTATTCACATAGCTGGACTCACTGCCAACTTCTACAGTTGCATTTTTTCCTGTGCTTGCAGTGATCCGAGCCATGGTTGGAATAGAATTGTCTTGATTGCTCAAGCTCCATTCAACCGATTGGTCAAGTACTTTTTTACCATTATCATAGATATCACTGCCGTAAGCTCCGCTTTGCCCTAGTTGAAGGGTTGGATTACCAATAACTGAAATGGAATAAAGATGTGGCGCAGAGTCCACCGAAGGTGCTACCACCGTGCTTTTAATTAAAGTGACCGCAGTCTGTGCCAACAAGCGGCCATTTATGGATGCGTTCGTACCCAGAGAAATGTTGGTCTTGCCTAATACGATTCCTTCAAAATGCGAACCTGTGCCAATCGCAACGGTTTGTGCGGCCTGCCAGAAGATGTTTTTGGCTTGCACTCCACCTGTTAGGGTGATTTTAGTGCCACTGGCTTGGGTAATTCCTTTGGCGATTTGGAAAACAAAAACATCGTTTGGACCGCCATGAAGCGTCACATCAGAGGTAATGAGAACGCCGGTACCCCACTTGTAAACGCCAGCCGTAAGTGTTTTACCGCTAATGTTTCCAGTGTACAGTTCGGTATAATCGGGTGCTCTTCCCGCAGCATCGACGTATGCTGTTTGCATGTTGCTTATGGCTGTCGTTAGTTTACTGGGAGTTGGAGAAGCATAGTCGGAAGCGAAGGCCTTGCCAACAAGTTGCTTCGAAGTGGAAAATTCAGTTGTGGCATCCAAGGTCAGAGAAAATCCAGTAATGGCCGTCGAGTCAATGGGGCTAACCGCTATATCTCCAGTAACAACCGAATTGGGTACGGTGGAGATCCCTGTTTTGGCCAGGATTGCATAGTTGCCAGCTGTACCAAGGTTTATTGGAGCGGGACCAACAGATGGCATTTGACTAACAACGTTAGAATAAGCGCTTTCACCAACTGCGTTCGCTGCGGTGATTTTGAAATAATAGATCAAACCATTTGTTAGATCATTCACTTCGTAATTTGTTATCGTTACTGTAAGAGGAAGACTAATTAAATTAAAATTTATACCATCTAGTGATTGATAAACGTTATAAGAAGAGGCATCTTCAACTGCCGACCAAGTTAAATTGATTTGTGCATCTCCAGCAGTTGCAAAAAGACTTGTAGGGGCTGTAAGGTCGTTTGGTGTTGTTGGAGCAGCAAAGGCTGAACTATATGAAAGGAATACCATGCTCAAAATTAATAGAGATGAAGTTAACATTTTGAATAATTTGTGCTTCATAATTCTCCTCCTGATGGATCTGCATTTTCAAAAACGAACATTCTCTACCAGACCTTAGCTAGCGTTTGCTCCTCTCCACTTACATCAATGGATAAACATTTTAGCTTTAATAACGATAGGTCCAAGGGGAGTATTGCATATATATTGCAGGTTTACTAGAATAAACAGAAAATTGAGATTATATACCTACATGAAGACCTAAGGAACAGATAATATAAATGCAACCACTTAGGTACCCACGCTCTTGTTGTGGAAAAGATAGCCAACAGATAAATAAAATGATCCGTTATGCACGATAAGGGATATTCTAGCAAAGTAAAACCCACCCCTTGAGCAATCACAGAGGTTGAATAATATTGCAGCTGTAAAATATCCATCTATTCGGAGCCCCTCTACCTCAGGGAAGGTCGTAACTGTAAATGACTGACGATTAACTCATGGTGGTGCTATTTACTACAATAGGTTGGTGTGTAGTTCCCGCATTACTTCTAACGTTTTACTGCTATCGGACTCCAGCGCCCTTATTTGTGCCAATACCCCTCATTTCTTCTGCGTGCGGACTCAGATGCACTTATTTGCCTTTATCAGGCAGAAATCAACAGATTTTTGACAAATAAGGTCTCCTGAGTCCGCATAATACCCAAAACCGCTTTTAGTCATAAATAGCGTACTTACAGTCCGTTACTCCAAACATCAGACAGAGTGCATGTCCGTCATGTATGGGTTCAAACGTTTAAATTTTTCGGCAGAGGTTATCACTTTTCGCTAATATCTTTTTGACTTATTTATTTTCTTTGTCATCTATTGTTTTTCTTCTCAGTAGACTCCCTCCCCTTTTGCCCATAGGTGTTTGAGGGCGCTCTTTTCTGACATAAGCAAAAACGAACAGTCCGCCGCCGAAGATTCTCCGATGTGGGCTGTTCGCTAACTGAATATGCCTACTTTTATCTCTGTCTTGCCGTCTAACCTGTGTCCACTAGTTACCTGTCTTGCTACCCTAGTGTCTTGTGCTGCCTAACCTGTCCGTCCATCAGTCTAGCCGATTACCTGTCCACCTGTCTAACTGCCTAACTTTATAATAATGCTCTTGCCACTGTGAGTGATGATGTTGATCTCTTGATCGCCAATATTGACGCTCAATTGTTCAGTCGGTTGTGCGGGCAGCTTTGATTCTGTGGATTTACCCGGTTCTCCGTAGACTGCTGCAACAAGCCAATGCGTCCCCGGTGTAAGGCTGACCTGCAACGTAGGAATGACGGTACGTGGCTGGAGGAGGTTGGTATTGGTGTGTGGTCGGATTAGCTCCGCGTGGCTGTAGCCTAATAAATTGTGGACTCCACTTGTTCCTAGACTACAAGATGCGCTTATTCCCGTACCCTCTCCCGGTACAACCTCCTGAAGATCAGGTCCCAGCTTCAAGGCAAAGCCACCCTCGGCAGCGTTAAGCGGTCTTCCCGTTTTCACCTGATGAATACGGATATGCCAGGGAAGCCCAGCGACAACCCATGTTTGCACCTCAACATCAGACCAAGGCCTCCACTTGGAAAAGAGGATATTGTCATCAATCCGCGATTCCACGCTCTGCCTTCTCACCCGAAACAGATTATCATTCGCTTCACTGAGCGCCAACATGGAATCGAACGCGCCTTGAGCCAGACCCCATTCCGAGCGGGATACGCTGAAGCCAAAGGCCGTCGAATAGGCAAACTTCTCATATTTAGCCGAAGTGTGCGTATGTTCGTTCGTCGTCGGATGCCCGCTATTGAAGGCTACGACATGTCCTGTTGCTACTTGCCGACAAATCACAAGGTGTGCCGGTTGCTGTACGAACAACTCTCCAAGCTCCGGAAGGGGTAGCTCTTCCGCCATCCAGAAGGAATGATCATCCGGCAAGGCCAGCGGTAGAAAGGATTTCAGTGCCCAATAAGGTGAGCCCGGTGAATTATAGTTCTCGGCCATGACAAGATTAGGGTAAGCATAGCCAATCGTCAGAACACCTTCGGCATCAAAGATCTGCTGGCGGAACCACCATCTTAAATTGCGCAAGATGAGACCTTTTAGCACGCCAGAGGACAAAACATCAACCTCAGCATAAGCAAGTGCTCCCCAGAATGCGGACTGCGCGAAGCGATAAGTCAGACTTCTCCCGTAAGGAAGCGCGGAGCCGTCTGGTACAAACCACTGGATAAACTCACCGGCGAACTCTGCCGCCCGTTCCTTGAACACGCGGGCCCGCTTCGGGTCCTCATTACCCAGCAGCTTAGCGTAGAGCAACCCGTAATAATGGAACGCAAAGGGAACATAGTAATCAATCTGCCCACCAACACCATCGCTGTACCAGCCTCGGGACAGATAGAATTCATCAATGCGCCGGAGATTGCGCTCTAGCTGTTCAGCGTCATAAGGAAGTCCCGCTTTACGAAACCCCATGTTGACCAGCACATTGAAGAAGAGCCAATTGCAGTCATAGCAGGAATCCGTATTCATCTGATTCAGCCATTGATAGAGATTGGTACGTTCCCGTTCATCCAGCGGTCCCCAGATCCGATCCGGAATGAGTGACAGTGCGAAGCCAAATGCCGCCATCTCAACCAGCCGCTGATCATAATCACCGACTGCTCCCCAGTATTCGCTGTGCTCAGGGTCAGTTCCGTTACGAATGCCTTCCAGGCATAGCTCCCAGAACTCATCTTCGCCGCCTCCGGCTAGCAATGGAACGATACCCCACAATACCCGGGAGAAGCCCTCCATCTCGGCAATAGCCGGACCATAGTGGACTCCAGTCACTCCTAGCTTCAAGCGAGCGTGGCCCTCGCTATAATGAGGCTTAAGTGGATACACCAGCTGACGGAACGCTTCCTGCAGATCTGCCTTCGTGACCAGCGGATTTGTTGCAATTGGCAATGTAAGGTTACGGTTTGTCTCCGGATGGTTACTCATCAACACCACTCCCATTAATTATCATTGTCACGCTCTTAACGCTGCTGCTTCGTCCTTGCCCTTACGCTCAACAAAATTACCGTCTACAGTTCACATTATTTCGCTATCTATTCCCAGTAGAATGGACCTTTGTCCTTCAGCCGTGCCAAGCCTTCGACATAGAAAAAGTCGCCGTAGATTAACGGAACGTCAACATTCGTCCCGGCTGGGTAATTACTTGTTCCGTGGAGGATCAACCCCTCCTCGGCGTCATTGCCCCATGTGCCGTAGTTACGATACAGGGATTCCAGCAGCTTAATTGCCGGCTCGCGGTATACCGGTGCCTCTACTTCGCCAACCTTGTCCGCCAGCAGCAGTAGCCCGCTTGCCGCACAGGCTCCAGCAGACGAGTCACGGAGCTCCTGCGATTCCCCCACTGCCCGAAAATCCCAGTGGGGCACATGATCCTCAGGCAGGCGGGCAAGGAAGAAGTGAGCAACCTTCTGTGCCGCATGGAGATACTCCATCTTACCTGTATGATGGTAGGCCAGCGTCAGGCCATAAATGGCCCAGGCTGTTCCCCGCGACCAAGCCGATTCTGCCGCATAGCCTTGACCGCCAATCCCTTCAATAAACTCACCCGTCTCCGCATCAAAGCGGACAATATGATACACCGAGCCGTCTGCACGGACAAAATACTTCACTACCGTGTCCATATGCGCCTCAGCGATATGGCGGTATCGCGGGTCTCCGCTGACCTCCGAAGCCCAGAATAACAGCGACATGTTCATGGCGCAGTCAATGATCGCATAGCCCCGGTTGTCTTCACCTTCAAACCAGGGGTTCCAGGCCCGAATGAAGTTACCCTTGAGATTAAACCGGGCCGCAAGGAAATTTGCCGCCTTTAATGCCCTCACCTTGGACACTTCATTACCCAGTAGCTTATAAGAAGCTACACTTGTTAAGGTCCACATAAAGCCCAGATCATGGTCCACACGCACAAACTCGTGGAGCACCTCATCCAGCCGTTCCTCACATTGCTCGGCAATTACTTTGAGCGATTCATCATGGCTGTCATTGTATAGAAGCCACAGCTGCCCCGGCCAGAAACCTGCCGTCCACCAGAAGGGTTCTTCTAATTTGTATTGTCCGCCTTGGCTGGCATGGGGAAATCCAGCCCCAATCCGCAGGCTGTTCTGCTGTGTCTTCTCCAGTGCTTTACTCCACGCTTCTTCCACCCAATCGAGCCTTGCTTCCGTTGTCATCTTTAAGCCACTACCTTTCTTCTCTTTAACATCAATTTCCTGTTGCAATATTAACGCTTGTCACTCCCACTCACCCTAGCTTAATTAGCCGCGGTACTCAACTGGAGTAGCCCCCGTATGCGCCTTAAACGTTTTGATAAAATAGCTCTGGTTGTCATAACCAAGCTGCTCACAAATTTCACCAACCGTACAATGGGTGCCATCCAACAGTTCTTTGGCTCTCTCCATCTTCAAGCTAGTTACATATTCGATAAAGGTAGTACCTGTCTCCTTCTTGAACAATCTGCTAAAATAACTCGCATTCAGGTGCAGATGATCGGCCACTTCATCGAGACTGATCCTCGACCCTAACCGCAGCGAGATATATTGACAGGCCTCGGTCACCTCGACTCTTTTGCTTGCTCCAGCTCCGGCCCCTTTGGTCGCTACTACAGATTCAAGATGATTGTTTAACCACTCCTGTAACGCTGGCAACGAGTCAATGTCGACAATTTCCTTATGCAATGTATCTGCCGAATAGGCAGGTCGGATCGACTGCAGTGACTGCAGCTTCAGCTTCAAATCGAGCAGCAGCTTTAGCGTCCAATCCTTGACCGTCTCCGAAGGTGTTCTCTCCCGCCGGATCAGGGAGATCCACTTCTCTGCCACTTCCCGCGCCTGATCGGGAAGCCTGCCGAGCAGGACCTCCCGCAGCTCTGTACTAGCTTGATCATAGTAGGAGAAGAGGTTTTGCCTGTGCTCCTCTTCCGCTGGGGGAATGATCTTGGCAATCTCCCCTTGCTGCAGATAAAACCGCTGTTCTTGGCCTCCCAGTAATTCATTCAGTCGCTGCTTCAAACCCTCAGGCCTGTTGCAGCCCTCGCCGATAATGAAGGACAGATGGATTTTAAGCACTCGGAACAACGTAGACTGAATAATCTTCAAGCTGGCGGCTGCTTCCGCATAGATATTAGTTTGGAGCCCCGGCTTATAAGAGAAGAGGATGAACGAAGCCTTCACATTGTAACCAACATATAGTCCAGTCGGCTTCATCCCCGTTAGCACTTCATTCATAACATTACTTACGGCAAAATGTAGCGTCTGATCGGAGGAGAAGCGGTATTTGACATGGCGGTAATCCTCTAGA
>JAIMBU010000129.1 GCA_023511325.1 Gorillibacterium sp. | reverse complement strand
GTATACAAACTGTTGAGAAAGTCATTTGCCAATCTGTAAAACCTTTTGTAGCATTGGGCGAATGACTTGAAGCGCATAATGCCGCTGGGTCGGTTTTGTGAAATCGCTTGTCCATGACCCATTCTAAGAATAAATGTAAAAGGTACAGTTAAAACAACGAAAAACCCTTTCTATCCTCAACTAACTGCAAAACATACATCTATTTAAACCTATTTCTCCAAATATGGATAAAAGGAGCAAATTAACTGTAGGAAATGCAGTTAGGTTTTCCCATGGAGCTAAAAGCTCGAAATTAACTGTAGGAAATGCAGTTTGGCTCTCCTATTGAGCTAAATATATCCGACTGCATGCAGAGTTTCAGGACTATTGGAAAAGGATTTATCAGTAACCTCTAACAGCCACATGAAGTCATTCCCTTGACACATGGGATTAAGCGCTTGCAGCTATAGGCTTGAATTGTACCCAGATCAAATATAGGTCCATGTGAAATGACGTCGACTAATTTGGCTTTAGGTTGCCCCATATAGCAACTCATCGAAAAAAAAACGGACCTGCAGGGTATATCCCCCACAAGTCCTCTACATAGTCAAAATAGTCAAAAATTATCCCATCAGCTTCTCTTGCTCCTCCAACTGCTTGCGGAGTTTGTGCAGATAATCTGGTGCATCCATTGGATCAGAGCAAATAAGTTCGATAATACAGAGCTGGCTTAACTGCTCCTGTTCCGCTGCTGCAATCGCATCGTCTAGCTCTCGGTTGGTTCGGACCTGAGCGGTAAAAGCCTTTCCACCGAAGGCTTCCGCCAACATCGTATAACGCCAAGCAGGAATCTGGTTGTATTGCTGGTTGGTCGTCTTCACGTTCAAATATTTTTCAATTGTGTAGCCGCTGTTATTGAGAATAAATAGAATCGGTCGACAACCATTGTCCAGCATGGTACTAATCTCTTGGACGGTCAATTGCAGAGATCCGTCTCCTGTGAAGAGGAGCACACGCCTGTCTGCGGCTGCAATGCAAGCCCCGAATGCGGCAGGCGTTGCATAGCCGATGCTCTGCCAGCCCTGCTGGCAAATATAATCAGCCCCGGCAGACAGCCGTACCTGCGACATTCCATAAGCGAAGGTTCCTGACTCGACGACCACTATGTCATTGCCTTTCAACATGCGTTGGATACGGGGATAATACGATGCCGCGCAGATCGGCTGCTCCGGCTCGCCGGACATCGTATCGTAAGGGAAGGTGGCCTGAGGAAGTGAGCCTGCTCGGCGCCATCCGCTTCCATTTAATGCAGCGATGAGATCCGCCGCCATCACCTGTTCATACTTGGCCTCTCCGACCTGGACATACTCCGGCTGGATGTCGACGAGGCGAAGGTGATCGAGCTTGACCGTATAATTCGCCGTATTGAAATCGGTCCAAATCATTCCGACCGTGATCACATAACCAGCACTTTCAACCATATTCCGCACTTGCTCGCTTCCGAAGGTGCCTCCATATACACCGATGTAATTCGGATGTTGTTCATCGAACCCACTCTTACCGAGCAGGAACGACGCGGCTGGCACGTTTAAGCTTACCGCCAATTGCTGTACGGCGTTCCGCAATCCGAAACGGAGCGCCAGCATATCCGTCATCAATACGACGTTGTCTGTATCATTCAACAGCCTGCGAATATGCTGAATCGCCGCATGAAGAGCGGGCTGACTTGTCATACCCGGCATCGCTGCTGGGATAGCTCGCTGCACGATGGGCTTTGTCACCAGATCAATCGCTACGACAAGGTATACCGGCTTGCGTTTTTGCTTCGCCATGTGGATGGCCGCCGGGATCTCCTGCTCTGCGTTCTCAGGCGTAAGTATCGCCGTGTAGACACACAGATGTGTATACATCTGCCGAAACACGTCATAATCGCCATTAAGTAAGATGTGATGCATCAGCTTATGCGCCTGCTGATCGGTCGACTTCGGCGCACCCACGATATGAATAAGCGGAACAAACTCACTGTTCGCACCAGCGATGGTGTTGCAGGCGCTCATCTCACCGACGCCAAATGTCGTAATCAGCGCCGACATACCCTTGATTCGTCCGTAACCATCTGCGGCATACCCTGCTCCTAGCTCATTACGACCATTAACAAAGCGGACGCCCTCGTATCTTTCCAGCGTATCAAGCAAGCTGAAGTTATAATCACCAGGAATTCCAAAGATATCGGTGATGCCTTCGGCCTTCAAACAATCGAAGAGATACTGTCCAAGCGTGGGAGAAGCAACTGCAATGGTGGGTTGATTCTTGTTAGCCTTGTTCGAAACCAATGTCATCGTTAAATAAGCCTCCTTGCTTTAGTTGCATTCCGCTCTAGGTTCCCCCGTGTGGCCCCTAAACATTCCCAGTATGCTACAGCAAAGGATGGCAAATCGTTGTATGGATGTTGAGCAGTCATCCCTTGCGATAATCGCGTGGAGTTTGCCCCATTCTCTTCTTGAATAGCTCCAGAAAAAAGCCCTTGTCCTGGTAACCCACCGCTTCGGCAATATCCGGAATGGTTAAACGAGTAGAACGCAGCAATTCCTTGCTTCGCTCCAAGCGGAGATCCTGGATGTATCGCGTAAAGGTCATGCCCGTTAATTTGAGAAATTGGCGGTGAAAATGCCTTTGACTAAGCTGTGCTACGGATGCGACCTGACTAACCGTAATCGGTGAAGTAAAGGTATTACGAATGAATGAAAGTGCGGCCTGCATCAGTCTATCCCGTTCACCCGAATAGCTTTCTGGTATGGAGGATAAATGGCGCTCCATTTCGATCATCAGCATGATAAACAGGCAGTGCAGTCGAGGAATATAGGCGAACCGGCGCAAGCGAATCTCTTCAAAGGCACTGAGCATCAGAGGATGAAAGACGTCTGACGAATCCTTAAAGGACCTCCATTCCGGATTCCCGGGAACAAGATTAAGCAGCTTGAGCGTGTTCTCCAGATGATCCAGACCGGGGAAATCACGCAGTGCCTCAGCTACCCTACCTGGCATGAAGATAAAGTTGTATACAACAAGCGGAATAGCGGAGTCCGGTGATGACGGCCGGAAAACATGGGAGGTTCCCACCGGAAGCACGAACAAATCTCCCCGACTGACCGGGATCGTCTCCTCGCCGATATATTGAGTGCCAACTCCTTCTCCGATATAACAGATTTCCGTGAATTCATGCCGATGCAGCTGCAGATCATAGGACTCCGATATCCGGTTTGCATAATAAGGACATTCCCCATCAAAAAAAAGGCTAGATGGCGTTACCTCAATTCTTTTTCTGACCATCTGTTTTCCTCCCTCAATTTAATGTCAGAATACCCTAAACGAATGGCAGAAACAACCCTTTTATCCAGCTTAAAACAAGATAAACTGAAAGTGAACTCAATTGTAAAGACAAGGTGGAATGATGAATATGAAGGATAGAACATGGAAGGCCGCTTGGATATGGGGCGGCTTAGAAGCAAGTCCTCGCAATCAGTGGCGATGCTTTCGCCATACGTTTCATTGCCCTGCCGATTATGAGGGCGCAGCCCAACTACGAATTAGTGCGGACTCCCGTTATTGTCTATATGTAAACGGCCAACTGGTTGGCAGAGGCCCAAACCGCTCTTGGCCAAGCGAGCAATCTTATGATCCTCATGAGGTCGGGCATCTACTGCGACCCGGAAAGATGAATTCAATCGCTGTGCTTGTACTCCATTTTGGTGTAGCGAATTTCTATTACATTCGCGGCCGGGGTGGGTTAATTGCCGAGCTACTCTCGGGGAATCAGATTCTGGCAGCTACAGATGGTCAATGGAAGACAGCGACGCTTGCCGGTGGACAGCCGAACTCTCCAAGAATGTGCTGCCAGCAGGGCTTCGCCGAAACCATCGATGCGAGAATGCAGCAAGGCGATTGGACAAGCACGACCTTTGATGATGCCGCTTGGGAATTCGCTTCTCCAATCGCGCCGAGTGAAGCACCCTGGGGAAGCCTGATTGAACGGGATATTCCTTTTTTGACTGAGGAAAAGTATTATCCTTCAACCATCCTTTCACTTCATCGCGTGCGACCGGCTACCTATACGGCTGCACTAGACCTGCGAAACCAGATGGTACCGGAAAGTGCCAATCATGCGAATCGGATTGAATATTGTGGATACCTTGCAACTAAACTCAAGCTCACGGAGAAGGGCACGGTTACCGTGGGTTTCCCCAATGGTATGCGCACCGACTACTTGCTTGTAGATGGTACGCTACAAGAGGAATGGTACGGAGAGCAGCCTGAACGTTATTACAGGCTTCACCTGGAAGCAGGCGAGCATTTACTGCTAATTGACATCACATGCTGTGATCATGGGGGTAGCTTTCATATTGCTGCAGATGGCGATATTCCCTTTAGCTTCCTGTCTCCACAGGGTGATCGTACGGTTCCGTTTATCACCATCGGACCTTTTGATCAGACGGAACGGGTTGATCACCAGGAGGATCATCTGCTTCGTCGGGATCATCCCCTATATCTATCGCTGAAAACGGCTAAAACAACAGAAGATTTACTGCAAGCCGAGCCCTGGATTCGTCCCATGGAAGAAAAGCTCTATACAGAAGAGGATGTATTTGGCGCTAACGTCTGGCGGACGATTGCCGAACGAAGAGCATTGCCGTTGTCCATGCAAAATGCCATTCTTCCGGTTCCAGAGCCTGCTGTCCTTCCCTTGTTCGAGGACGGAGACTGTGAGCTTGTCATTGATTTGGGTAAGGAGCGTTCGGGCTACCTTGGCTTTGAATTGGAAGCGCCAGAAGGTACCATTGTTGATGTTTACGGGGTAGAATATAGGCATGAGCATTATACTCAACACACTTACGGACTGGACAATACCTTCCGTTATCATTGCAAAGCGGGACGACAGCACTATCTATCTCCCGTGCGGCGGGGATTACGCTATCTAATTCTGACAGTGAGAGGCAACAAGACGCCTGTTAAGCTTTATGAGGTATTTATGAACCAAAGCACCTATCCGGTTGCCGAGACGGGGCAATTTACCTGCTCCGATCCCCTGCTTAATCAAATTTGGGAAATCAGCCGGCATACCACTCGACTGTGCATGGAGGATACTTTTGTTGATTGCCCCGCTTATGAACAGGTATTCTGGGTCGGGGACAGCCGCAATGAAGCATTGGTTAATTATTATGTGTTTGGCACGACTGATATCGTAAAACGATGTTTATCCCTGGTCCCTAAATCGGCTGACATGTCCCCGCTTTATGTCGATCAGGTTCCAAGCGCGTGGAGTAGTGTAATCCCCAATTGGACCTTCTTCTGGATTACGGCTTGTGAGGAATATATTGCCCACACTTTGGATATCGGCTTTGCCAAAGAGATTTGGCCCGCTGTTCGCTTTACGCTTGTGCATTATATTCAGCATCTCGATCCGTCTATGTTACTGAATATTAAGGGCTGGAATCTTCTCGACTGGGCTCCGATTGATCAGCCTAACGAAGGCATCGTCACACATCAGAATATGTTTTTGGTTAAAGCACTACGCACAGCTATAGCTCTAGCCGAGACAGCGGGATTGGCATCCGAAGCCGCGGATAGCGGTTTTGCCGCAATCGCTGGCGAAATGGCCGCTGCCATTAACAGGCAACTTTGGAGTGAGGAGCGTAAAGCTTATCTGGATTGCATCCACACCGATGGCCGCGCTTCGAAAATATTCAGCATGCAGACTCAAGTCGTCGCTTGTCTTTGTGGCCTGGTGGAAGGTGACCGTAAATCAGTCATCGAGGGTTACCTATGCTCTCCCCCTGCTGAATTCGTTCAGATCGGCAGTCCCTTTATGTCCTTTTTTTACTACGAGGCATTAGAAAAAGCAGGTAAATACAACCTGATGCTGGAGGACATTCGCCATCATTACGGAAAGATGGTAGAGCATGATGCTACTACTTGCTGGGAAATGTATCCCGATTTCGCAGAGAATCGAGCGAATCCCAAGCAATTGACCCGCAGTCATTGTCATGCTTGGTCAGCATCTCCGGGATACTTCCTTGGGGCAAGTATCCTGGGGATCAAGCGACTTGATCCGGGCTGGAGCTCAGTTGAGATTGCACCACAGCCCTGCGATCTGCAATGGGCCAAGGGAGCAGTCCCGCTACCGCAGGGAGGGCAAATTGAGGTAAGCTGGAGCATGCATAAAAGCGTCATGACTCTGCGCGTCGAAGCACCGGAGGATGTAGACATCAGCATCCGCTGGCCGGAGGGTATAGAAGGTCAGCTGGAGCAGATAACCTATTTGCGGTAATCTGCTATGATACATTGCATAGATGTACACCATGGGCTTACTGTCACTTCCACAACCACTCGGGCTATATATACAATAAAAGTCACAAGGAAAGCAACTGTTCAAGAACCTCATGAGTGTTCTGCAGCTGTGCAAATCGGCCGCCCAGTACCTGAGTATGGTGTTGGACAATTTGCTCTCCGGTGAGAAAGTTACTATCAAAGGTACTATGAGCATCCTGAACTAAAACGTTCTGATATCCCATTGAAAAAGCCCGTCGACAGGTGGTATCCAGGCAAAATTCAGACTGCATGCCCATGATAATCAAATGGTTAACGCCAAGGTCTTGCAGAGTCTGATGCAGAGTTGTCTGATAAAAGGAGTCCCAGCTTGCTTTTTCTACAATCGGTTCATTAGCCAAAGGTGCAATTTCCGGGCAGATCTCCCAAGTCGATAATCCTTTTGTGAACTCCTCATCCGCTGTATGCTGTACAAAAACAACTGGCAGATGAACTTCTCTCGCCTTCTCCAGCAGTTGCTTGCAGTTAGCTAAAACCTCATCGCCTCTATAGGGAGACATCCCCTCATATGCAAACATAGCAACTTGCATATCAATGATTAGCAGAGCTGTTTGACTCATGTCGTAAGCTCCTCCTACTTCAATTTTCTTATAAATAGGCTATGTTAAATTAGATTGTTGATTTATGACCAAAGTAA
>JAIMBU010000128.1 GCA_023511325.1 Gorillibacterium sp. | reverse complement strand
ATTGACACCCTATAACCTCCCCGCAGTATGCCTTGTTCTCTATTATTCATAGAAAACCAAGTGGAGTCAATGAAGGTGCTATAGAAGTTATTTAACCGTTCGGATGTTATTCTTATATCTCAACCTTCACAGACCGTGACTACAAGCGCCGGAAGGAAACATTGTTCTCGGCTCCGTCCGAAATGCTTCAAACCATTGAGCGTAAAATTCAATAATATGCGTAATATACGTTTTAGTCTGCTACATAGGCAACGTTCCGGTTCCCGCAACTAGGATTGGACTACCCACTGCAAGCTCCTCTGCTTCCATCTTGTGCAGCATCTTACGCCCACGCCAACGGTTAAGCACAAGCAGACCACGGACCATCTCGTCAGCGATCATGCAGCAATAGATACCGATGAGGCCCCAGCCAACCTCGATGCCAATCCAATAGGAGCAGCCCGTAGCAATTAGCGAGAGGGAGACGATGGATATGTACATCACATACTTTGTGTCGCCTACTGCATTAAGGGAGTTACCCATGGCCATGTTAAGCATTTTGCAGGGCTGGAGGATGAGATTCAGTGCGAGCAAGGATACTCCCATTGCAATGATATCAGGGTCAGACGTAAAAATACCGAGAAGATACTTGCCAAAGAGGAAGATCAAAAAGGCATTCGCTGTGACGATAATAAGACCGATAATTAGCGCCCGGTAGGCGCTTTTATAGGCTTCGTTGATGCGTTTGGCACCAAAAAGATGGGCAATCTGAATTTGTGCAGAGAGCGCAAAAGCATAGCCCAGCGTGAAGCAGAATGACTCTAGGGTATTCATGTAGGTGCGCGTTGCGAGTTCCTTCGGCCCCAGAAGGGCGAGGAAGGAGAAAATGGCCAACTGAGAAAATACCCAGCAGGCCATATTAACGCCGAGTGGCCAACCGATTTTGAGAATTTCTTTGAATAACTTGCGGTTGAACACCTTAAACTCAGCAAAAAGAATCTTGCGCTCAAAGGAATACCGGAACATATAGAACAATACCAGGACTGCTAACAAGCGACATACATTATCTGAAACGGCCACCCCGCCAAGTCCAAGCTTCGGAAAGCCAAAGGAACCAAAGATAAAGATATAATTTAAGATGATATGAAGCACATTCATCATGATCCCCATATACATCGGTCCTTTGGTATTTCCGGTGTTGCGAATAGCCGTGCTCATCGCAGACATCATCGCCACCATGAACATCCCTCCACCGACATAGCCGATATAAATATTAGAGAGCGGAATGAGTTCATCTGGCACATTGAGCAGGTGGGCAATACCTTCAGGAAAAGAAAACAATATAATGCTGAGGAAGATTCCGATCAGAGTACTGATCGAAACACCCATGATGGCAATGGTGCGTGCTTCCTCTCCACGTTTGGAACCAATACGCTGAGCTACCAGAATGCCCGCGCCACCCGCAAAGGTCATAAATAATGTGGTTAGCGCTCCAAAGATTTGATTCGATATCCCGACGACCGCAACAGCATCATCGGAAATTCGACTGACCATAATCGTGTCTACCGTACCCAGCAGTGTCTGAAGGAAAACCTCGATAAAGATTGGCCAGGCCAGCATCCATAGCCCAAACTTGTTAACGCTCTTTGATTTCACAATCCAAACCTCCTCTAAAGCCACTAATCTATCTGAGTTTAAGCTTTTTTATGTAGTGGTCAGATCACATTATAGATGCTATACTCCCTCGTATGTATCAATTTTCCAACGAGAACATTCAGTATTGCAACTACAGCTTAGGAGAATGTACTTATGAGCATGTTTGAATTCACGTTGCCCCCGTTGCTTCACTTCATCGCAAGCAATCGTTCTGAATTCGCCTATGGCGAACGGCATTTTAACCGTTGTCATACGCAGGTATTTGACTTGCTTGTTGTACAAGAAGGCTGTATCTATATCGGAGAGGAGGAGCGAAGGTTTGAAGTAAGCGCGGGCCAAGCCCTTATTCTACGTCCAGACTGCAACCACTTCGGCACCCTGCGCTGTAATGAACCTACAGTTTATTATTGGGTTCATTTTCAAACATCTGGGGCTTGGTGTGTGGTCGAAGACCGCTTGGTTCGATCGATGAACCAGCCAGAGCCAATTAATCTTTCCATGTTACATACTCAGTTTGATACACGAACATTTGCCCTGCGGCTACCGCAATATATAAACCTTTTGCAGCCAGCTAAGATGGAGGACACTCTAAATCAGATCATTCAACTTACGCCAACCGCACATTTAAGCGCTATCCAGTTTAAGCAACAGATCTTATTTCAAGATGTTGTGCAGCAATTGGTCGCTTCTCGCGAGGCAGATCGTTCATCGCTAGCTACCCTCTGTGCGGAGCAAGCGGCCGCTTACCTGCGTAGCCACTATCAGCACGAAATTACCGCCAAGGCATTGGGTGAGAGTCTCAGCTTTCATCCCGTCTACATTGCCCGCTGCATGCAGAGGGAATATGGCTATTCACCAACGGAATACTTGCTTCACTACCGGATTGAACAGAGTAAGCTCCTGCTGATGCAAACCAGCTATTCAATTGCCCGCATAGCTGAGGAGGTCGGCTTTAACCAGGCTCCCTACTTTAGCTCAAGCTTCCTGCGAGTGGAAGGCATATCTCCGCGCAAATATCGTCAGCGCTTTACGCAACAATAGCTGAAGGCGATCGAGAGAACTTCCTCGCACAATCAAAAGAGAGCGGGTCCATCGGCTTCTAACCCGACAGAACCACTCTCTATTGGTCGTACCTTCTCGTAGACTAATCAATCACTAATCGTTTCTCCGAACCTCGGTTCCCTGATCTACACAGAAAGAAGGAATACCTTCTGGGTATTATTTCAGTTTCATCCATGTCAAACCGCTATGATCCGAATGATCTTGCTCTGGAAGAAACCGTTCATGGCCACTTGAATACCTTGTGCCATTAAACTTTTACCGCTCCTGCATACATCGAAACCTTCAAGCTGGTACAGTTGATTCGGATCTAATCCGCTTAGTTGCAAGGGTGGACTCATTAAGAATGGCGCTTGATTTGTTGAGAGAACGAATACAACAGATTCCTTCAGGTCGGCCGTGACATACTGTACGGCAGTCTGGTGTTTTTTCCTTGGCGAACTTAATCGATACAAACTTCCGTGCTGCACGATATGGCGAATATCTTTATACAGTTGAATCATTGTTGTTGCGGTAGCAAGCTGCTCGTCTGACCAATGATGGAGATTGCTTCCTATACCAAGCGTTCCCATCATAGCGCTATGGAAGCGGTAGGTTAGTGGTAGCGTCGGATTGCCGCTGTCTGTTACCCAAGCGACCATTGTTTTCGCACAATACGCATAGGAATATCCCTCTTGAATGAATAGGCGTTCATAGGCATTCGTATTATCACTCGTCCAAGCCTGGTCTGTACGGCTTAATATGCCGTTATCGACACGGCCACCGCCGCTTGCGCACGTTTCAATTTCAACGCTTGAGTGCTCTGCTTTTAGTCGATCCAGAATCAAGTATAGTCCTTCAACATACCTTACCCAAATCTCCTTATCCCTCCCGGTTGGAGCATTAGGCCAGCCCGGTTCACTGAATGGACGGTTCATATCCCATTTGATAAAACGAATATTATGGTTCTGCAGCAGATCATGCAAGAATCCATAAATATATTCCCTGACGTCTTCTCGACCTAGATTGAGCACAAGCTGAGTTCTCGACTCCGTACGTGGTCTGTTGGGGAAATGCATAACCCAATCCGGATGTTGTCTATATAGATCACTGTCTGGATTCACCATCTCCGGCTCAACCCAAAGTCCAAACTCCATCCCCAACTCGTTGCACCTGCTGATTAGCGGCTGAAGACCATGAGGAAACTTCTCCTTATTTACATACCAGTCGCCAAGTCCGGCCTCATCATTGCTTCTCTGCCCAAACCATCCGTCATCGACAACAAATAGCTCTACGCCGAGTAAAGCCGCTTTCTCCGCTAACTTGATTTGGTCCTTCTCCGTTACATTGAATAAGGTAGCCTCCCATGAGTTATAGAGAACCTTGCGCAACTCACCTGCATGCTCCCGTGGCAGCAGTCGTTCAAGCTGATACCGATGCATGTTGCGGCTTGCTTGTCCAAATCCGTCTGTAGTGAAGCCACCTGTAAATACCGGAGTCGAAAAGCTCTCTCCCGGCTGAAGCTGATAGGTAAAATCAAAATCGTTTACCCCTCCCGTTACTCTAACTGCATAAAAAGGGGTCACTTCCGCTGTAATTTTCCAATTGCCACTCCAGGATAGAGCACCAAACCATACATCGCCCGCATACTCAGATGCTTGCCCGCGATCAATCGCGAACCACGGATTCGCATGATTGCTTGTCGTGCCTCTTCTGCTCTCCAACACTTTCTTGCCTTCCGTGAGCACAGACTGCTTCACCTGTGTTTCTCCCAACCATTTGCCAGCCAAGTGAGTCAAGCGGTATTCATGGTTGCCAGGAATACTCCACACCGCGGACTGTGCCTGCTCCAAATCAACAGGGTCTGATCCCGTATTGATGATCTCAACGTATCTCTCAACAACATCAAGCTCCTCAAAAGCCTTGTAATGAAGGTCAACAACAAGCCCATTATAAGGGTCTCGAAGGCGGATCGTAAGCTCAGGAATGTCCTGATTCGTGATCGCATAACTGTCATATGCTAAGACCAGATCCCGGACCTTGTCCGCGAATGTCACCTTCAGACAGGGCTCCGAATAGATCATCCCACCCCAAGCGGGGTATTCCAGATTGATTATATCTGTAGTGCACTCCTGTGAGCCAAAGGAGCCAGCTTCCGTTATCATATAGTCGCTGCTATAGGGAAGCCGTGCACCCCAGTATATATGCTGCAACTGCTGCAACTGATTTAACCCCATTACATAAGAAGTCTTTTTCGTGTTCAAAATCCACATGCGCGTGCTTTCCACATATTCAATCGACATGTTAATTCCCCCTTTAATACCCACATTATACCCTTCCGACTGTTGGGGGAACATAGCATAGATTCTGATAAATATAGTATAATGTCGTATATGCAAAACGAAGAGGGGATCTAGTATGATCGAAATATTGAATGTTCCTATGGAGAGCAAATTAGGCCTAAACAGTGAACTGATCTACTATTACTCAGGCTCCGCACGATGTGAGCCAGGCCATGTATGGGGTCCAGGCATGCGCGATCATTATGTCATTCACTACATATTAGCGGGCAAGGGCGTCCTAAGAACAAGCGGACTAAGCTTTAGCTTGGAGGCAGGGCAAGGCTTCATCATTGTTCCCGGTACATTGGTCTATTATGAAGCTGATTTAACAGACCCATGGCATTATGTCTGGATTGGTTTCTCAGGGATTAAAGCCGACCATTATTTGCAGCGGGCCAGCTTGAACGCCATTAGCCCGATCTTTAGCTATAGTCACAACTCTAGACTTGCTGAATGTATGAGGGAGATCGGGTCCGTTGAGCATTCGGGCGGGAGTAGTGAACTGAGGCTAACAGGGCTACTATACAATCTCTTATCTATCCTTATTGATTGTAGCTCGGAGGACTCCCCTGGCCGAACTCTCGAATCTACCAGAGATGAATATGTTCGCAAGGCTATCGAATATGTCCATAAGAATTATTCTAGATCTTTGCGTATATCGGAGCTTGCCTCTTACGTAGGAATCGATCGGAAATACCTCCATTCCATTTTTAAGCAGCTTACCCACATGTCCCCCCAGCAATTTCTCATTCGTTGTCGGCTCGAAAAGGCGTGCGAATTGATGAGAGACAATGATCTGCTCATTGGTGACATTGCCAGATCCGTCGGTTACGAAGACCCTCTCTTATTCTCCAAAATGTTCAGTAAGGTTAAGGGGCTTTCTCCTAAGCAATGGAAGCAAGCGAATAAGCGAGAGAATTAAAGAAATTTGCTGCCATTCTATAACTCGCTATAGCAGAATATGTTAGAATCAGTAACATACCTATAAACGTTATATTGTGAATTTTAGTTTGATGAGGGAGAACCGATAATGAGCTTTGCTATATGCAGGGAATGCCAAGAGTGCATTAAAGATAAAGTAGATATTTGCCCTAACTGCGGAAACCTCCTGATACAAGATCTTCTAGAACCTGACGAAGCTAAAAATTTCTCTGCGATCGCTCAAAACATCATGGATAGCACAATTATTAGAGTTAAAGGCAGCCTTCTAGCATGGTTTGGCTGGTTCCTGGCTGCGAGCGCAGTCACTATTCTATTGATAAGGTTCATTCCAACTGGGATGGCATTGTCGTTCTTACTCTTTCTTTTGTCAATCGGTTGGTTTTTCTTGTTCGGAGGCTTACTATTCTCTCGTTGGAATTCCAAACGTGTATATCATGTACAGTTGATTAATCCTCAACACTTTCGCAATGAAGAGGAACGAAACCTTTACCAGTTAATTGAAGCTCTTCGTCTCAAATCGGGACTGACTAAAGTTCCGGAAGTGGGGATTTACCATAGTTTGGAGATTAATGCCTTCGCCACTGGTACGACCAAGAATTCTTCTATTGTCGCTTTTAGTACCGGACTTATGGATGACCTAGACGAGTCAGCCATTGCAGCGATCGCTGCACATGAAATCGCGCATATTGCCAACAGTGATAGATTAAAGATGGTCCTCGTTCAAAGCATGCTTTACTCCATTGCCTTTTTAATTATGATATTTAGCCTCAAATGGGATAACCAACCCGCTCAATTCAGTACTAATGTTTATGGACTGATCATTATTGCTAGATTCCTCTGTGTTATTGTTTTGTCAAATTCAATCATTTGGGTTATGAAGGCCATTTCACGTCACAGAAAATTTAAAGCCGACCAGCTTGCTGCTCAATTATTCAATCCTCAGGCGATGATTCATGCTTTGGAGCATCTACGTCATGACAAGCCCGATTTCCTTAAAAACCAGCGGGCCTATGCTGAATCGAAAGTGAATGCTCCTGCTGGTGGTCTGAAGATCTTCTCCACTCATCCTTCTTTAGAGCGCAGATTAGAAA